>CAJADF010000134.1 GCA_903938485.1 uncultured Methylococcaceae bacterium | reverse complement strand
TGCAGCGCAAAACCAAACATTAACAGCCAGCAATTCCTTAGCGGATATCGATGGTTTAGGTACTATCAGCTACCAATGGTTAGCAAACGGGTCTGCTATTTCTGGAGCGACAGACTCAACGTACACCCTAACGCAAGCTGAAGTCGGTAAAGCGATCACGGTTCAAGCCAACTACACGGATTTACAAGGCACAGCAGAAAGCGTTACCAGTTCAGCAACAACGGCAGTCGTTAACGTGAATGACGCACCTACCGGTAGTGTGTTAATCACAGGAACAGCCATACAAGGTCAAACTTTAACTGCGAGCAATACAATAGGGGATATTGATGGTTTAGGTGCGATCAGTTATCAATGGTTAAGTGATGGAACTCTGATATCTGGTGTTACAGGGCCAAACTATACATTAGGACAAACGGACGTTGGTAAAGCGATTAGTGTTAACGCGAGCTATATTGATGGTTTTAATACAACTGAAAATGTTACCAGTAGTGCAACTTCTTTAGTTATTCACCAAAATAATGCTCCTAATGGAGGGGTTTCAATTACAGGAATTGCAACACAAAATGCTGTATTGTTTGCCAATGTTTCAACACTAACTGATTTAGATGGTGTAGGTGTTATCAATTATCAATGGTTAGCTAATGGATCTGAAATTACTGGAGCAACTGGTTCATCTTATACTTTATCTCAATCTCAAGTGGGTAAATCAATTACTGTTAAAGCTAGTTATGTTGATGGTTATGGAACAAATGAAACTGTTGTAAGTCCAGTGGCAAGCACGGCTCCTTCGTCTGTATCTTCTCAAATGTATATTGCTACAAATGGTGATGATGTTATTACTGGTTATACGATCAAAGATTGTGTTTCTTATTACAGTACACCTAAATCTGTTTATGTCTCATTAGGTATTAAAACAACGCAAAATACTCATGGTAGTGGTAATGATAAGTTAATTGGAATTGAAGATTTGGTCGGTACTGATTTTAACGATTCTTTGTTGGGTGATAACTCTGATAACTTATTGTGTGGTGGTCTAGGTAACGATACTATTAATGGTGGTATGGGTAACGATACTTTGATTGGCGGATTAGGTAATGATAGATTAACTGGAGGAAAAGGTGCCGACATCTTCTTGTTTGATTCTGCACTTGGTTCTACTAATAAAGATACAATCACTGACTTTTTATCACATGTAGATAAACTTCAAATAAATTCTTCGTTGTTATCAACTATTGGAGACTTGGGTCAGTTTAGCGCGCATGATCAACGTTTTTGGCTTAGTTCAAAAGGTGTTGCTCATGATGCGACAGATCGTTTGATATATAATTCAAAAACAGGCGCTCTCTCATTTGATAGTGATGGTAATGGCCCATCTGCACCAGTTACAATTGAAGTTTTAGGTACTCTATCTCATCCTTCATTGGTAGCAAGTGATATTTATATCGTTTAAATATAACATCAGCCATTATTTAAAAAGGCGAGTTTATATTCGCCTTTTTTTATTTAAAATAATCAAGATAGATAAATTGTTTATCATTGTATTTGTCATATTGTATTTATTTATAAACCATGTAATTACTATATAAATATCTATTTTAATTTAAAGAATGTTCTTAGAATTATTCTATACTAATAGATATTTAGGTATATTATTAATACATTGAGCCAATCATATTGTTAATATTTTGTATTTAGAGCACTTTCATTTAACTGAGTTTCCGTTTTCTATTTCTCCAGATCCTCACTTTTTTTATAAAAGTAAAAGACACCAAGATGGATTGGCGCATTTAGTCTATGGAATAGAATTTGGTGGCGGTTTTGTTGTACTAACCGGTGAGGTTGGTACAGGTAAAACTACTTTATGTCATTGTCTCCTTGAGCAATTGCCTGATAACCTTGATATCGCATTGGTTTTAAATTCTAAGTTATCTGCATTAGAATTAGTAGCAACTATTTGTGATGAGCTTAGTGTGCATTATGATTACTCTAATTTATCATTAAAACAATTAATCGATAAACTAAATAAGCATTTATTATTAGCGCATTCAAAAGGCAGAAAAACAGTTATTTTGATCGATGAAGCTCAAAATTTGAGTATTGATATACTTGAGCAATTACGGTTATTAACTAATTTAGAAACCTCTAAAAGTAAATTATTACGTATTATTCTTATTGGTCAACCAGAGTTAAAAGTTGTTTTACAAACACCTTCTTTACGTCAATTAAATCAGCGTATAACTGCTCGCTATCATCTATTACCATTATCATACTTAGAAACAAAGGCTTATATTAAATATCGATTGTTAGTTTCTATGGGTGACATTAATCTTATTGATGAATCTGCTATTAGAAAAGTTTATCAATTATCTTTAGGTACTCCAAGATTAATTAATTTATTGTGTGATAGATCATTATTGGGTGCTTATTCTATGAATATGCATAAGGTTAATTCAACTATAGTTACTAAAGCGGGTGATGAAATAATACCTGCATCAAAAAAAAAGTATTTTGATATTAAAATTTTTTCATCATTAACTTGTATTTTATTATTAACATTCACCTCTATAAATTCTTCATATTTTTCAATAAGTCCAATAAATACTATTATCAACAGAGAGGATGATTTACACAATATAATTAATGAAGTTAATCCTTCGATAATTAATAAAATCCCTATCAATTCAAAAGAAATAAAGTTTACTGATTGGTTGGTGACTCCAATGCATTATTTAGATAATGTCATACTTGATGCACTTCATAAGTGGAGTAAAAACTTTGTTGTAAGTCAAAAGATCAATTGTGATTCTATTAAATCAACTGGTTTGTCATGCTTTATGGGTAAAGGAACTTGGAAGGAAGTTTTGCAGATAAAACGACCAGTAATACTCGAATTTGTGTTAAATAATAAGAAATATCACTCTTTATTAACTGGTTTTAATCATGATCAAACTAATGTGCAGTTGAATGGTAATTTCAATTTTTCAGTTTCAGAAGTATTAAAATATTGGGAAGGGTATTATTTGACTTTTGAAGTTCCTAATCTAAATGCTGCCAAGATAATTAGTTATGGTCAAAGTTCAGAAAATGTACTTTGGTTACGTTATGTGCTTAATAGTTATGATGGTATGAGTTGCTTAGTTGAACAACCTTTATTTTTTGATGACGTACTTTCAAAGCGTGTATTAAGATTTCAACATGAACGTCATTTAACAGAAGATGGTAAAGTGGGCCCTCAGACATTAGTTAGTCTTAAAAAATTCGCTCAGAAACTTGAATATACACACTTAAATATTGTTGAATAGTTATGTCATTAATTTTGAATGCGTTACGTAAATCTGAAAAAGAAAGATTGGAACTACAACCAAGAAATAGAAATATTCAATTCAGCGACACTGTTAATGCCCCTAATAAATTCAATTTATTTTATTACTTAATGGTTATTTTTTGTGTGTTACAACTTTTAATATTTTTTTTATATTGGAATAAGGAAAAGTCAGAAAATACAAATTCTAAAGCTTCTGATAAACCATTTGAGCATTTATCAACTGTTAATACAGAACATGCGCTTAAAAATAAGTTAGTAAATGGTGACCAAAATATAAGTATTTCTGCTTTAGTTGATAAACAAAATTCAAAAGTCGATGTTTCTACTTTAAAACAAAATCCGGTAGTTAGATCTAAAGTTAATTTAAATGTATCTGTGAATACTACTACTAATAATAATGAAATATCTCACAGTGATGAGAATATTAACTTTATATTATCACCCATTAGACAAGAAATTCCATTTTTAAGTGATTTGCCTTCTGAGTTTCAACAAACTGTACCAGATTTAACCGTTACTGTATTTGTTTATTCTGACGAAATAAGTGAGCGATTTGTAATGATTAATGGGGCTAAGTATAAAGTGGGTCAATCTTCACCTAATGGTTTTTTTATTAAAGAAATTAACGCAACTAATTTTGTTGTTATATACAAAAATACAACCTTTCAGATAGAAAGACCTTAATTTATTTTTTGATAGAAGTAAAAAAACAATTTAATTTTTAATTAAAGTAATTAATTGCTGTTGATCATCTATATTAATTTGGTAATGATTTAAAGCACTCATACCTAATAGTCTATTATTACCTAATAATTTATCCGCAATAAAGGCAACTTGTACATTCTCAACTGTTTCACCTGCAATTTTTATAGAATGTAATGAACCAATTTTTGCATTTGTCATACCATTTGCTGTTTGCATAGATTGATTTTTAAAATTATTATTATTCATTCCAAGTTTGGAAATCATTGATTCTGGTAATACGACTATATCTGCACCCGTATCAATAACCATGTCGATTGATTCCCATAGATTGCCATCACCCGATAGTGTAGCTGAAACACTGTAATGATTACCATGATGTGTAGTCGGTAAAGTAATACGCTGTGAATTGGTTTTTTGTTTTTTATTAACAATGATGATTCGCTCAATATCTCCTTTAGCTGTACGACTTATTATATGGTTATAAGTTGATAATAATTGTTCGATTTGTTGTTCTGTATTACCTCGGGTGTCTATTTTATTTTCATTTTGAATCTTATCTAAACCAACTATATTAATATGCGATTGATTTTGTAAATTTGTAATTTGATCGTATAGATCAATAGGTTCAATAATGGTGTTGGCTATGGATTTACTATTAAACACAGCAACGCCACTAACTAAGATTATAAATAATTTAGTTATCTTAATTAGTGAATGTGGGTTTTTCATTATTTGAATAGTAGATTGAATTAATTGAGGTAAATATTTATAAATATACTGACAGTTTTAAATTATACCTAAACGTTTTTCTGTATCCAAAACGATTTTCGTTGTTTTCAAAACGGTGTCTGGATTTAAGCTCATAGAGTCAATACCTATTTCAACTAAAAACGCGGCCATTTCTGGGTAATCAGAGGGAGCTTGACCACATAAACCACAATGTTTACGATTTCTCTTGGCTCCTTCAGAAGCTAAACGAATCATTTCTTTAACGCCCGGATCACGCTCATCAAAATCTTCAGCGATAATAGTAGAATCACGATCGACTCCTAACGTTAATTGCGTTAGGTCATTAGAACCAATGGAAAAACCATCAAAATATTTCGAGAAAGCATCAATTTGGATAACGTTATTGGGTATTTCACACATCACATAAATTTCTAAACCGTTCTGGCCGCGATTCAAGTCTAATTCTGCCATGTAACTTAATACTTTTTCAGCTTCTTGAATTCGTCGACAAAAAGGAATCATTAATATCACATTGGTAAAGCCCATATCATCTCGAACGCGTTTCATTGCGGCGCATTCTAAAGCAAAACCTTCGGCATAAGCTGGGTGGGTGTATCGAGAGGCTCCTCTAAACCCAATCATAGGATTGGCCTCTTCAAATTCAAACCAACTGCCTCCTAAAAGTGTTGCGTATTCATTCGTTTTAAAATCAGACATCCTTACAACGACTGGTTTTGGATAAAAGGCGGCAGCAATAGTCGCTACACCTTCTGATAATGTCTGAATAAAGTAGGCTTGTGGGCTAATAAATTGATGAGATAAAGTTTGTAATTGTTTACGTTCAGATTCATTTTTTACTCGTTCAGGATGAATCAGTGCCATCGGGTGGGCTTTAATGTATTCGGTAATAATAAACTCCATTCTAGCTAAACCCACACCATCGTTTGGTAAAAATCGAGTTTTAAATGCGAGTTCTGGATTACCTAAATTAAGCATAATTTTAGTTTTGGGGCGATGTAAAGTTGATAAATCTGTTTTATTTATTTCAAAATCAAGTTGACCGGCATATACACTGCCTTTATCTCCTTCTGCACAAGAGACAGTGACGACAGCATTATTTTTAATGATCGTGGTTGCATTTTCACAGCCAATGACCGCTGGCACACCCAGTTCACGAGAGATAATAGCTGCATGACAGGTTCTGCCACCTCGATTAGTGACAATTGCAGAAGCAATTTTCATGACGGGTTCCCAATCAGGGGTAGTTAAATCTGCAACTAAAACATCACCTGGTTTAAAGTTTTTTAATTCAGTTAGATTGTTAATAATTCTTGCAATACCGGTGGCAATTTTACTACCCACTGCATGACCTGTTATTAATGGCGTTGTAATGTTTTTAAGTCTGTATTGCTCTAGCATTAAAGCATTATGTTGAGAGACAACAGTTTCAGGTCTTGCTTGGACAATATATAAACAACCATCCAAACCATCTTTTGCCCATTCTATATCCATGGGTTTGGTGACGCCTTCTTTAGCACTGTAATGTTGTTCTATTTTTATTGCGTAATCTGCCAGCGTTAAAATATCTTGATCATTAATACAAAAGTGATTTCTTTCGTCTTCAGAAGTAGCGACATTACGGGTAGGCTCATGTGTTCGACCATCACTGTAAATCATCTTTATTTTCTTAGAGCCTAAATTACGTTTTAAGATAGCTCGGTAACCTTGGTTAAAAGTTGGTTTGTGTACATAAAACTCATCGGGATCAACAGCGCCTTGAACTACATTTTCACCCAGTCCATAGGCACCGGTTATAAAAACCACATCTTCAAAACCTGATTCTGTATCTAAGGAAAACATAACGCCACTGGCATTTAGGTCAGAACGTACCATTTTCATGATACCAATTGATAACGCCAGTTTAAAGTGATCAAAGCCTTGATCAATACGGTAATGAATAGCACGGTCAGTAAATAAACTGGCAAAACAGCGTTTGCATGCATCTAATAAGTGAATTTCTCCACGCACATTTAGAAAGGTATCTTGTTGCCCTGCAAAGCTAGCAGTGGGTAAATCTTCTGCTGTAGCAGAGCTACGCACGGCTACACTTATCTCATCACCATATTGTGTTTGTAATTGTAGGTAGGCGGATTTGATTTGTTGCTCTAAATCTGCAGGGAAGGGTGCGGTATAAATTATTTCGCGTGCAGTTCGAGCGCGCCTAGCTAAGTCTGCTACATCATCTGGGTTAAGATCATCTAACGCCGCATGTAATTCTTTCCAAGCCTTAGCTTCATCTAAAAGATAGTGATAACCTTCTGCAGTAACGGCAAATCCATTCGGTATTTTTATGCCTTGAGAAGATAATTCTTGATACATTTCGCCTAAGGACGCATTTTTACCCCCCACTAAAGGAACATCTTCTATCGATAACTCATTAAACCAGCGGATATAATTTGTTGATGTGGACATTTTGACTATCCTTTTAAAAGATGAATAATAGCTTTTCGGTCGAAAAGTAACTTGTAGTGTAACCTTAAGTTAATGAAGTGACACTTTTTAAGTAAAAATCGTGCAAATAATTTTAGAATTTATTAAAGTGTCACGAGTATAGGAATGTATTAGGAATAGGTATGTCTGATTGTAAAGTTTATAAAGTTAAGCCAACGCTTGCTGTAAGTGCTCACATTAATGCTGTTAGTTATCATGCGATGTATCAGCATTCAATATCTGATCCAGATACTTTTTGGGCGCAACAAGCTGAGCTATTTTTAGATTGGCATAAATCTTGGCATACCGTGCAAGTCTGTGATTACCATACTGGTGATATTCGGTGGTTTGAAGGTGGAGAACTTAATGTCAGTGTCAATTGTGTTGATAGACATTTAAGTAGTCGGGCTGATCAAGTGGCTATTATTTGGGAAGGTGATAATCCAGATCAGCACAAAACGATCACTTATCAAGAATTACATACTGAAGTTTGTAAATTTGCCAATGTTTTGATAGCACAGGGTGTCAAGAAGGGTGATCGGGTTTGTATTTATATGCCTATGCTCGCCGAAGCCGCTACTGTCATGTTGGCATGTACGCGGATTGGTGCGGTGCATTCCATCGTTTTTGGTGGTTTTTCTGCAGAAGCTTTAAAAGATCGTATTTTAGATTCCGATTGTCAGTATGTAGTGTGTTCCGATGAAGGCTATCGGGGCGGCAAGGTTTTACCAATTAAAAGCAGTGTAGATGATGCCGCTTTATCGTGTCCTAATCTAAAGTCAGTGATTGTTATCAAGAATACGGGTAATCCAGTGGCTTGGTTTAATGAGCGTGATGTTTGGTATCACGAAGCGATGGCTAGTGCTTCTGCTGACTGTCCTGCTGAAATAATGGCTGCCGAAGATCCGTTATTTATTCTGTATACCTCAGGATCTACCGGTAAACCTAAGGGTGTATTGCATACAACAGGCGGATATTTGTTATATGCAGCCATCACTCATAAATATATTTTTGATTATCAAGACGGTGATATTTATTGGTGTACTGCTGATATTGGTTGGATTACCGGCCATACTTATATGATTTATGGGCCTTTATGTAATGGGGCTACCACCTTAGTTTTTGAGGGTGTACCCACTTATCCAGATGTAGATCGTTTATGGCAAGTTATCGATAAACATCAAGTCAATATTTTTTATACTGCACCGACGGTGATTAGGGCTTTAATGGCGCATGGCACTGATCATGTTAAACGTACTAAAAGGGATAGTTTAAGAATTTTAGGCAGTGTTGGGGAGCCTATTAATCCCGAAGCGTGGGAGTGGTATTATCACCATGTGGGGGAAGCGAACTGTCCTATTATGGATACGTGGTGGCAAACGGAAACAGGGGGGATTTTAATAACGCCTTTACCGGGTGTGACTGATTTAAAACCGGGTTCTGCGACCTTACCTTTTTTTGGTGTTAAACCAGAGATTATGGATGCCCAAGGTGTTTTGTTGCAGGGTGCGGCTGAGGGCATATTAGTCATTAGTGGCTCTTGGCCTGGTCAAGCACGCACAGTTTATGGTGATCATTCTCGCTTTATAGAGACTTATTTTACCCATTACCCTGGTTATTATTTTGCTGGAGACGGAGCGCGACGCGATGCTGATGGGTATTTTTGGATTACCGGTCGAGTGGATGATGTGCTAAATGTGTCTGGACATAGAATGGGCACAGCAGAAATAGAAAGCGCTTTGGTTTTACATGAATTAGTATCTGAAGCGGCGGTTGTGGGTTATCCGCATGATATTAAAGGCCAAGGTATTTATGCGTATGTTACTTTAAACAAAGGGGTGGAGCCATCAGATGAACTCAAAAATACACTAATCGCTTTAGTTAGAAAGGAAATTGGAGCTATTGCACATCCCGACATAATTCAATGGGCTCTTGGGTTACCCAAAACTAGATCAGGAAAAATTATGAGACGTATATTAAGAAAAATTGCCGCTAATGAACTAGACAATTTGGGTGACGTATCAACACTTGCTGATCCATCGGTTGTATTAGATATTATTGAGAATAGATTTAATCGATAGGAACTCATCACCCTACCCGTAAGTAAAAAGGGTAGGGTGTTATTGAATAATTAATGCCCGGCGTGTCCACCACCTTTGGGTGGTTTTATATCATTTTTCATGAGTCTATATTTTTCAGCTTTTTTTCCTGTAATAGCGTTACCGTTATTATCAAGTTGAGTGAGACTGTTTTCACCCACTGAATAATAATGTACTCCAGCTTCAATATTATTACGAGGGGTTAAAACCAAAATATTGTTATCGCTGCCTGTGCTAAATTTACCTTTTTCAACAATTTCTCGTTCTGATTTACCCACATATTGTCTAATTAATAAATAGGTATTATTGCTATTTAATGCGAGTGAAGTTTTAATGCCATTACAATCTTCACAAGGTACAAACCCGTTATAAACGCCAGGCCATTCAGTACTGGTTTGCTCGTGGTGGCTTTCATGTCCAGATGGCGTCTCAGTTAATTCTGCTAGTGCCAGGTTATTCAGTGTATTGAAGCCTAATATGAGTATAGAGCCAATGATTAAATTATGTTTGTTTTTAAAGCTATGCATAGTGCCTCCTCTATTTATTGTTAATGATTAATATAATATATCAACGTAAACTTAACTCTAGTGTTTGTAAAGTCAATCTATCATCTTTAATAATTTTAATTCCACGGCATTATGGGGACTGTTGATATACTATTTGCAGGGGCGCCATCTATAATTTTTCTGCTAATAGCGACATAGATTAAGGTATTTCTTTTTGCATCAAACATGCGTGATACTTTAGTTTCTTTAAAGAAAAGAGAAGTACTTTCAGTAAACGCGGTTTCTTCTGCAGGTAATTTATCTTTAATAACAATGGGGCCAATTTGTCTACAAGCTATAGAAAATTGTGATGGGTCTTCAGCAACACCTAGTGCTCCGGAAATACCCCCCGCTTTAGCTTGGCTGATGTGACAAGATACGCCTAAGACTTTTGGATCATCAAAAGCTTGTACACATATTTTATTGTTAGATCCAATTAGCTTCCAAGTAGTGGTAATACAACCGATTTCATCTGCAACTGCTGTTGAAGTTATTAGAGCTATTAAGACTGCACTGTAACAAGATATTTTAGTCATGGTATTTTATTGATAGTGTAATAAATTATAGTTTTGTTTTGTGTAATAATTTTTCTTTAATTTTTGCGGTTAAAGCACTAATCCTTGGCGAATTAATGACTATCACTAAGACAAAAATAATTGCAAACAGCGCGCTTATTGCAATCAGTGCATAGGCAAATTTTGACCAATCAGTTTTGTATAAATCCTTTTTAATAGGCTCACTTATTCCAGGAATACTAGGTAAATTACCATCGCCTCCATCAACTTTAAGTTGTGCTTTCATACCTTTTTCCATGTGTTGCGGAAGTTCGCAATGAACAAGATAAGTTTTCTTCTGACTGGGTAATATGAGAGATGCTTGCAATTGACCTGCACCATTAAGTTCAAGATGAAACATGCCCTCGGGATATAAATAGCCCGGTAAACCGTGAATCATAATTTGGTGACGAATTTGATCATCATTAATAAAAGTGATGTTTATTTTCGCACAGGGTTTAACGTTCCATTCTTGATTGTCAAAAGCGAACATTTTACCAGTGAATTTTTCAGCATATTGTTGACCAGCGTGAATTGTAATATCGACATTTTCTGATATTTTTTGACAGTCTCGGGGTAATTGATCGCTATTTGCATTCATTATCATCCCATATTCATCCATCAACATACCTCTATGATTCATAGCTAAAGAACACAGTGAAGTACAGGATATTAGCAATGCAACTATAAATTGTTTCATGATTTGAGTGACCGTTTTAACAACAGAATTACAATGATCATTAAGCCAACTAATAAGCCAATGCCTAAGCCAAATAATATGATATGTAAATAGTTTGGTGATACAAGACCAGCATCACCCAATAATACCTGAAAAGGACCATCCGTCCAGACGGCTTGTTTTTTAGCATAATAGTCTTTATTAAACACTTGATCGAATAAATGCTCATGCATTTTTGGCATACCTTGTTCATCTAACAATGATTTATAAGCTAATATTGCCATATTGCCACCCGGTTCCATACCATCTGTTGTTGTACCCATGGGTGAGTGATCATGGAACATCCATAAACCAGGGCCGTAACTATGCAATCCATCATTTTGAGTTTTAAGATGAATATCATTTCTTTGTGCGGTTGCTATATCAAATACATCTCTAGTTATTTGTTGAGATTCATTTAATTCCACACCATCTAGGGCTGTTAACGTAGCTTTATGTCCATGTATATGCAGAGCAATTGCATTACGCTGAAAGTTTGCGATGTGTAATTTGATGTTTTCATTCCCTGAAGCAATAATCATGGCATCACGAAGCGTGTAAGGAAATGAATGTCCGTTCAATAAAAAATAGTTTTCAAATGATTCTGTAATATTGTAATCACGTGCCATATGCTCAGCAATTAATCGTGGATCATTTGCATTTTGAATGATTTGAGCCAATTTTTTATCTATCGATTGATAATGTAAATCGTACTCTTGGTCATAAACTTTATTTACGGAGCTTGCTGGATGGCGAACCTGACCAGCCCCTATATTGAAGGTTTGTACCCAATTATTGGCTTGATTTTTTTCAACGATAAACATTCCGCCCAATCCCATCATAAAATGTTGAGCAGTTTGTACATGACAGTGATAAAGCATGGTGCCAACATGTCTGGGTTGAATTTCATAAGTATGGCTTTTGCCGGGAAAAACAGCATGTTCTTCCATGCCATCATTATCTTCGCCTTTAGAATTAACCCAAGGATGATCGACTCCATGTAAGTGTATCGTATGAGGTAAATAATGCGTGTTTTCTAGTGTGATATAGACCTTGTCCCCCTGTTCTACTCGTATAACAGGTGAGGGCGCTCTTAAAATAGGACTCGCAACCAAAGAATTGAAGTTTTTAACTGCCATACCGCGGGATTTTGGCGCATATACCCATAATCCTGGTTGTATACCCGGTGCAATGTCATAAGTATTTATTAGGAAATTTCCATCTGGACTCGATCCGTTCAGCTCTATGACTTCTAATTTGATATGAATTATATCTGGATCACCATCATCATCGAGGTCCTCTCCCATAGTTAAAGCATCTTGCGCAAAGTTGGTTTGCATCAACGTGCTCATTGATACTTGGTTAGTCCCTTTAACAGAAGTTGCCACTTCATAAGGATTATCTGGTTCACAATCTGGAGCGGCTTTTATTGATACACCCTCAATAATTTGTTCAGAGCGCCATTCAGGGTGTTCATTTGAACAGGGTTTAACAATACTATTATTGTCTCTAGTTTGATTATAAACGGTACCCGGAGCATTAATTCCTGAAGGATTAAGTGCTTGAGGATAGAAAATAACTATACTGTAGCCAGCACCAACTAACGTTATTATTACCGTAAGAATGACTAATGTTTTTTTTAATGTCATGCGTTAGAAAGTACTTTAAGTTATGTAATGAATAGTTAGTATAACAAATCGCTTTGTTTATTTTGATTTACGGTGCTGCCTAATAATTAAGCCAAGGATAATAAAAACACTAGGTAATAACAAAAGGTAAAAAAGATTAAGCGCAAAAATTTGTTTTTCAGAAAAATTCAAGACTCTATCCTCACTCTCATTAATAGTGACTTCTTTAATTTTGTCGTTGGCATTAGTAAATTCAATTAGAGCCTGAGTTAAAGAGTGTTCATCTAAATAGTTAAGCTTTTTTGTATGATTTTGGTAATTAACAAAAAAGACTATTTTAGTACTTTTATTATCAGCATCAACTTGATCTGAATATTCTTCTGGGTCAATAAAATTAAGAGAGATGTTTTTTTTGTGGATTTTATAAAGATTAATGAGTTTAATAATTTGAATTCTTAAAGACTGGCCTTTTTCGATAAAGGCAGTGATATCAATTGACTCTGGCAAGTATTTAATAACTTTTTGACTTTCTAAAGTTAAAGAATTGGTTGAACTGTTGCTTATATCGACTTGATAAATATATTTATTGCTTATCCAAGAAGTGAGCGCAATTAGTAATAAGATTAAAATAGTGGCTAAGCTATTTTTAAAGCTAATACGTTGATGAATGCTATGGATGATCATTATTTTTGTAAGCGTTGATTTGCAAGACAATAGATTGATAACACAATAAATGTACAGATATACAGCAGAAAGTAAATAATATCACGGCTGTCAATCAAGCCTGTTTGGATGTTTTGATAGTGATATAACAATGATAATCCTTGGATTAACTCGTTTGGTTTATCACTCATAGTTTGATTGATATTTAATAACCACAGCACTATTAATATCCCAAATGTACTGATGGCGGCAACGGTAGGATGTTCAGCTAATGTTGACATTAAAATACCTGTAGATGCAAAGGCTGCAACCAATAAGATTAATGCCATGCCATTTGCAAAGAATTTTCCAGTATCTATATCTCCACCGAGTAATAATGTAAATGGCATTAAACCAACCAAAATTACTATCACCCACATCAAACCTAATGTGCCTAGATATTTACCCAGAATAATATCAGAGTTAGTTACTGGAGCACTAAACAGGAGGCATAATGTTTTGTTACGTCGTTCATCACAAATTACTCGCATAGTCAGTAATGGCGTTACTAATAAAAATATGACGCCTGCATTACTGAATAAAGGGGTGATGATAACATCTGTTAAACCGGGTGCTCCCGTGATATTTAATAATTTATCTTGCATTAAAGTGAATGTTTCAACTTGAGTTAAAAATAAATAACCTAGTATGATTTGTAAAACAGCCATAAGAATCCAAGCGAGAGGAGAAATAAAATGGCTTTTAAATTCTTGTGCAGCAATAGTTAATATCATTGTTATGATTGTTCTTTATCTATATAAGAAATAAAGATTTCTTCAAGACTTTTTTTAATAGGAGTTACTTCAATTAATGCCCAATTATTTAACAGACTGCATTGAATAATAGATTGGGTAGGATCTAAAGAGTCAAGATAGTTAATCTTAACTTGATAATCTGATATTTTTTCAATTGCATTAACGCCATCAATTGCATTTAAAACTACACAGTCAATTGGTTTTTTAGTGGTTATTAGTAAACTGCATTGTTTAATCGACTGCATTAATTCTGTAATACGTTCTTTAACGATTAAACAACCTTTGTGAATTATTTGTACTTGTGAGCAAACTTCCTCAGCTTCACTTAGATTATGCGTAGAAATAATAATGCCATGATCTTCGCTTAGTTTTTTAATTAATTGACGTATTTCTTTGATTTGTAATGGATCTAAACCCACGGTGGGTTCATCAAGAATGATGATGTCAGGGTTATGTATGAGTGCTTGTGCTATTCCAATTCTTTGTTGGTAACCTTTAGATAAATTGGAGATTAATCGATTTTTAACTGATATTAAGGCACAGCGTTGTAAGACATTTTCTAATGTTTTTTTAATTTCATGTTTTGATACGCCATGTATTTTTGCGCAATAAATTAAAAATTCTGTAACGGTTAAGTCTTTATACAGGGGTGGCGTATCTGGTAAATAACCTATGCATTGTTTAGCTTGAATAGGATTATTAATAATAGTAAAGTCTTTAATTTTAATGTTGCCGTTAGAAGGGGCTAAGTTACCGCTCAGCATTTGTAAAGTAGTGGTTTTGCCAGCGCCATTGATACCCAAAAAGCCTAAGACTTGCCCCCGCTCAAGAGTAAAACTTATATCATTAACGGCGCAAACTTTTCCAAAATATCGACTTAGATGGTCGACTTCTATCAGCGTAGACATGAGTACTAATTAAATTTGTTTTAATAGTTCTTGTAATTCAGCTTGTATTTTTTTGCGATAAAATAAAAACTTCCAGCGAGTACCGCCACATTGACGCCAAAGTATTGCAGAACGAATACCCGCTAATAAACAGGCTCTGATTTTATTTGCAATTTCTGGTTTAGATAAATAATCAGGGTTACCGTTCACCATAATTCTTGGTTGTAAGGTACTTATGGTTTTTTGATAGACTTCACTTAGGTTTGCTAAGACATTTTCATGTAACTCACCAAAGTGTTCACTTTGCGATTGCGCTCTTACAACACCAATATTGATCGTATTTAGTAAATCTTTACGATTCGAAACTTGATTTTCTAAAAAAACTAATGCTGCAGAATATCGCGCTTGTTCTGGATTAACTACTTTAAAACTAGACATTTGTGTATTGAGTTGGGTGATACCTAATTTTAATGCAGGTAATGAACCGTATACATCAATGACACTATCAGAATCGATTTTTAAAATACTTTTAATACTTGATTCAAAAGCTACTGAATCGCAGGATCCTTTCACAGCCAACTGTTGTACTAATGCAGCAGCCTGAGCAATTCCAGCGAGAGCAATGGTTTGATTAGTAATCGTATTTAATTGCATATTTTTTTTATAAATTTAAGCGTACGTTTCGTGAATGGGTTATGAATTTTGTTTAATAAAATATACCAGACTATTGTTACTGTACAAGTTGTATCATATTTACGCGTAGTTAGTCGAATGTGTTATAAAGATAACACTGATCTTAGAGAGAATAGGTATGTTAGAAAATATATTAATAAGTGTTACCGGCATGAAATGTGGTGGCTGTGAAGCAAATGTTACTAGTAAACTAAGCGCACTATCGGGCGTGTCTTCAGTTGTCGCTAATCATAAAACGAGTACAGTTGCTGTAGAATTTGATGATGCACAAATTGATTTAGATACCGTTTCAAAAGTCATCACTGACGCGGGCTTTATTGTTAATTAATACGTTTATTTAAACGCCTTTCAAGACAACTCATGAATATGAATACTCATCAAGATGAAGTTCAGCTATCTATCTTAGGTATGCGTTGTGCTGGTTGTGTGAGTGCCATAGAAGGCGCCTTATTAAATATTGCTGGAGTCAGTTCTGTCAGTGTAAATTTTGCTGATCATAATGCTCTGATTAGGGGTAATGCAGAGGTGGATTTATTGATCAAATCTGTTAAAGAGGCAGGTTTTGATGCCGCAGTGATGGAAGAATTTGAAGATCCTGAAGCGCAAGAGCAACTCGAATTAATTCGATATCATCAACTCATAAAAAAAGCGACAGTGGCGGGTATTTTTGGTGCGTTCCTTATGCTAACTGACATGTTAGATGGGTTGCCCGACATGACAACAACGTCGGGTCATTGGTTTTGGTCCGAAATAGCTTTGCTAACGTTATCAGTTTTAGTGTATTCGGGATGGCATTTTTATAGTGGTGCCATCAAATCTTTACAACTAAGACAAGCCAATATGGATACATTAATTGCATTAGGCACGGGTTCGGCTTGGCTTTATTCTTGTGTGGTCATTGATTATTCTGCTTATCTACCTAGTTTGGCAAAGCATGCTTATTTCGAAGCTGCAGTTGTTATTTTGGCGTTTATTAATTTAGGAGCAGCTTTAGAAACCTTAGCGAGAGGTAAGACTTCTTTAGCAATAAGGCAATTGATTGGCTTACAACCAAGAACCGCACGTGTTATTCGTGAGGGTGAAACATTAGATATTTATATAGATCAAGTTGGATTAGGTGAATCCATCCGCATTAGACCTGGAGAAAAAATACCTGTTGACGGCATATTAATAGAAGGTAGTTCTGTAGTAGATGAATCGATGTTAACGGGAGAATCAATTCCGTTAGAGAAGGTGATAGGGTCAGAGGTTGTTGCAGGTACTGTAAACTTAAGTGGAAGCTTTATTTTTAAAGCTACCCGTATAGGAAGAGATACCGCTCTAGCTCAAATCATTAAAAGTGTTAAACATGCACAAAATAGTAAACCAGAAATTGCACGTTTAGCGGATAAAATATCAGGGATTTTTGTACCTGTTGTGGTCGCTATTTCTATTTTCACATTTATAGTCTGGTGGTTAATTGGCCCAGATCCAGCGATTTCTTACGCCTTTGTAACCTCAATGACCGTTTTAGTTATTGCTTGTCCTTGTGCTTTAGGTTTAGCCACACCCATTTCAGTGATGGTTGCAGTAGGAAGAGCTGCGCAATTAGGTATATTAATTCGTAAGGGTGATGCTTTACAAACAGCGGGGAATACGACTTGTTTGATTTTGGATAAAACGGGAACTGTTACACAAGGAAAACCCAATCTTTCTAGCATTGAAGTGCTTGATAAAAATTATACGGCTGATCAAATATTACAATTAGCGGCTAGTATTGAAGTTGGCTCTGAGCATCCTTTAGCAAAAGCACTATTAACAGCGGCAGAAAATAAACAACTTAATTTACATAAAGTAGATCAATTTGAAGCGCTATCTGGTTTCGGGGTCAGTGCTATGCTTAATAATCAGCGTATTGCATTAGGTAATAAAGCGCTACTGGATGCTGAACACATAAATTTGGATCATGTAACACCTATTCTTGACAAACTCGCCTTACAAGGGCAAACACCAATTTTACTAGCGGTCGATACTGTATTGGTGGGTATCCTTTCAATCGCTGATCCTATAAAAACGGATTCTGCACTAGCCGTGCAGCGATTTATAAACTTAGGTATTCGTGTAATTATGGTAACAGGTGATAATTTAATTACCGCTAATGCTATCGCTCATCAAGCCGGTGTAACAGAAGTAAAAGCCCAGGTTTTACCTCAAGACAAAGCGGATATAGTCAAAATGTTGCAAGATCAAGGTGAAATTGTCGGTATGGTTGGTGATGGGATTAATGACGCCCCCGCATTAGCTCAAGCCGATGTAGGTTTTGCCATCGGTACGGGTACTGATGTGGCAATCGAAAGTGCTGATATTGTAATATTACAAGGTTCGTTAATAAAAATAGCAGAAGCCATTCAGTTGTCAAAAGTTACCGTGTCCAACATAAAACAAAACTTGTTAGGTGCTTTCTTATATAACACGCTAAGTATTCCGGTTGCCGCTGGCTTGTTATATCCAATCTTTGGTGTTTTATTAAACCCTATGATTGCCGGTGCCGCTATGGCAATGTCATCATTGACCGTAGTAAGTAACGCTAATCGCTTAAGGTGGTTGAAAATTGATTAAAATTGCCTTTTAGTTAAATAAAATAAATTCATAATAAAAATATCCCACATTTAGTGAGTTGATGACTGGTATTAACTAGCTGTTCAAATTAAAATACCTAATTAATATTGATATAATCAATTACATTATCGAGCTTAACCCCCTGACGGACCATTAATGACTGATCATAAACTGACCCACCTTAAAGAGCTAGAAGCAGAAAGTATCCATATTATCCGAGAAGTAGCCGCTGAATTTGAGCGTCCGGTTATGCTATATTCTGTCGGTAAAGATTCTGCCGTTATGTTGCATTTAACGATGAAAGCTTTTTATCCGGGTAAACCACCTTTTCCTATGATGCATGTGGATACGACATGGAAGTTTAAGGAAATGATTGAGTTTCGAGATCAAATGGTTGAAAAACTGGGTTTAGAATTATTAGTACATATCAACCAAGAGGGCGTTGATCAAGGTATCGGGCCTTTTACTCATGGCAGTAAAAAACATACCGATGTTATGAAAACAGATGGACTTAAACAAGCCTTAGATAAATATCAATTTGACGCAGCCTTTGGTGGAGCTCGTCGCGATGAAGAAAAATCTCGCGCTAAGGAACGGGTTTATTCTTTCCGTGACAAAAATCATCGTTGGGATCCCAAAAATCAACGTCCAGAACTCTGGAATATTTATAACGGTAAAATTGATAAAGGTGAAAGTATTCGCGTATTTCCCTTATCTAATTGGACCGAACTTGATATTTGGCAATACATTCATTTAGAAAATATTCCAATCGTTCCGCTGTATTTTGCCAAAGAGCGTCCAGTCGTTAATCGTGATGGCATGTTAATTATGGTGGATGATGACCGTATGCCTATCGCTCCAGATGAAAAAGTAGAGCTGAAGAAAGTACGATTCCGAACGTTAGGTTGTTACCCTTTAACCGGTGCCGTTGAATCTGAAGCGACAACATTACCTGAAATTATTCAAGAAATGTTATTAACCACAACCTCTGAACGCCAAGGGCGTTTGATTGATCATGATCAATCAGGCTCAATGGAACAGAAAAAGCGCGAAGGTTATTTTTAATAACCCGATCACTGTCATCACTACTGGAATTCAGAGAACTCAATGTCACACCAATCAGATTTAATTAGTACCGATATTAATGCTTATTTAGCACAGCACGAAAACAAAGAGCTATTACGTTTCTTAACTTGCGGTAACGTAGATGACGGCAAAAGTACCTTAATTGGACGCTTGTTGCATGACTCTAAAATGATTTATGAAGATCAATTAGCGGCTGTCCAAGCAGACAGTGTTAAGTCGGGTACGACCGGTGCAGGCAAAATTGATTTAGCGTTATTAGTGGATGGTTTACAAGCAGAACGTGAGCAGGGCATTACTATCGATGTGGCCTATAGATATTTTTCAACTTCCACGCGTAAATTTATTATTGCTGACACTCCAGGCCATGAACAATACACGCGTAATATGGCAACCGGTGCATCAACTTGTGATTTAGCGATTATATTGATTGACGCGCGTTATGGTGTACAAACTCAAACTAAACGTCATAGCTTTATTGCCTCTTTGTTAGGTATCCATCATATTATCGTAGCTATTAATAAAATGGATTTAGTAAGTTATAGCGAGGATACCTTTAATAAGATTAAACAAGATTATTTAAGCTTCATTGATACGCTCGATTTAAACGACATTATGTTTATTCCAATGTCTGCTTTAGAGGGTGATAACGTCGTTAATGCGAGTGAAAATATGCCTTGGTATACGGACCAACCCTTAATGGAAGCGTTAAATACCGTAGAAATTTCAAATGATCATAACTTAACCGATGCGCGTTTTCCGGTGCAATATGTTAACCGTCCTAATTTAGATTTCCGTGGATTCTGTGGCACAGTAGCTTCAGGTGTCTTTAAAAAAGGGGATTTAGTCACTGCTTTACCTTCTGGTAAAAGTAGTAAGATTAAAGCCATTGTAACTTATGATGGAGACTTAGCAGAAGCCTATCCGCCAATGGCAGTTACCTTAACACTAGATGATGAAATCGACGTCAGTCGAGGTGATATGTTGGTGGGTATTCAAGTACACCCCCCCATAGTTGCAGATAAATTTACCGCAAACATCGTTTGGATGATAGAACAATCATTAGCGCCAGGTCGTCAATACATAATAAAGTTAGGTACACGCAGTGTGTCGGGTTCTGTATCAATCATTCATCACAGGATTGATGTAAACACCCTAGAGCATCATGATGCAACTGTATTACAGTTAAACGAAATTGGTTCTTGTACTGTGGCTGTAAATGCTCCGGTAGTGTTTGATGCCTATAAACAAAATAAAGGCAGTGGTGCATTTATTATTATAGACCGTTTAACTAACGGTACTGTGGGTGCCGGCATGATTACGGGCGCGAGTCATGATATCAATCAACAATTTGTTAGTGTTGAAGAGCGTGCTGCACGTTTCGGACAAATACCGGCAGCAGTTTCTTTAACGGGTGTAGCAAGTCAAACGATTGCCTATCAATTAGAAAGAAAATTATTTGATAATGGTCATGTTGTTACCGTATTAGAAATGCCTGAGTTAACATTAATCGCGGCAATTAAAGGCGCGGGTTTAATTGCCATAATAGTTAATAGTTCTGTTGATATTGCCGATGTTGTTTTTGATACTGATTTACAAAGCTTAGAAGATATTTACACCGCCTTATTAGCACAACAGATTATTTATTAAACTACACTTTATCTCTGGGTTATTAGATTTAACTTATTTAATAATCCATTTAATTTAAGTACCTCATCATAATCCTCTTTACCCGGTATTACTAAATGACAGAAACCAAGCAGTTTTTTAGTAATGACGGTGCATTATCCACTGTTATATCGGGCTATCAATCAAGAGCAGCTCAAGTAGAAATGGCCGAAGCGGTTAGTAAAGCGATAGACGATAAAGCACATTTAATTGCTGAAGCTGGCACAGGCACGGGTAAAACCTTTGCTTATTTAGTTCCTGCCATTTTTTCAGGTAAAAAAGCCATCATATCTACTGGTACTAAAAATCTCCAGGATCAATTATTTAATAAGGATCTACCGGTCATTCGTAAGGCGATAACACTCCCTTTTAAGGCGGCTTTATTGAAAGGTCGAGCTAATTATTTGTGTATCTATCGATTAAGAAATGCGCTGACTTCTACGATTGGATTTACCAAAGAAGAAGCGGTCTCTTTAGCTAAAATTAATGCGTGGGCAAAAGACACTCGCATGGGTGATATCTCTGAAATGTCAGGCGTTTTAGAGGGTGATCCTGTTTGGTATCAAGCGACATCCACACAAGATAATTGTTTAGGGCAAGATTGCCCAGATTATGCTGATTGTTACTTAGTTAAAGCTAGATTAAAAGCGCAAGAGGCTGATGTTATAGTGGTTAATCATCATTTATTGTGTGCTGATTGGTCAATTAGAGATAATGGTTTTGGCGAGTTATTACCGAGTGCAGAAGTTGTTATTATTGATGAAGCGCATCAATTAGCAGAAACCGCTTCCAATTTTTTAGGCACCACTATTAGTTCTAAGCAACTGAGTGATTTAGCGCAAGACTCTTTAATGGAATATTTTAAAGATGCTACGGATATCCCTGCTTTACGCACAGCCTGTGAAGATCTAGAGCATGAATTAAAAGATTTAAGATTAGCTTTTGGTGTTGAGCTTAAAAGAGGTGATTGGCAAGATATTGTCACTAATCCCAAAATCAGTGCAGGTTTAGTGGCTGTAAAAGAACAGATGAGACGCCTATCTGAACAGCTATTATTGGCCTCTATAAAAACTAAACCCTTAGAATCTTGCTATAAACGCTCTGAAGATTTAGTCGAAAGCTTAAATACAATTTTAGATGATAAAGAAGGTAAATGGATACGATGGTATGAGACGCATCGTAAAACGGTAACCTTAAGTCTTACACCGATGGATATAGCAGCAGAATTCCGTAAGTTTATGCATCAGCACCAAGCTGCATGGATATTTACTTCTGCAACATTAAGTATTGCAAATCGCTTTGATCATTTTGCCAATAATTTAGGGCTAGGTAAAGCGGAAAGCATCAGTTGGGGGAGCCCTTTTGATTATGAAAAGCAATCATTGTTTTATCACCCTAAAGGATTGCCGCAACCAAACGATCCTGATTGCATCCCTCAACTAATGGACTTTGCTATACCTGTATTAAAAGCCAGTAAAGGTAGGGCATTCTTCTTATTTACAAGTCATCGTGCACTGAATGAAGCGGCGGATATTCTATCTAAAAAATTAAAATACCCTTTACTTGTACAAGGTACCCAGCCAAAAGGTCAGTTACTCGATCAATTTAAAGAGTTGGGTAACGCCGTGTTGTTAGGGACCTCTAGTTTTTGGGAAGGGGTTGATGTGAGAGGTGAGGCTTTATCTTGCGTTATTATCGACAAATTACCCTTTACGTCTCCCGGTGATCCCGTGTTAAAAGCGCGTATGGAGGCGATGAAGAAACAAGGTAGAAATCCTTTTTTTGAATATCAATTACCCAGTGCTGTCATTGCCTTGCGACAAGGGGTTGGGCGCTTAATAAGAGATGTTACCGATAGAGGTGTATTAATGGTATGTGACCCACGTTTGTTAAAGCGATCCTATGGTCAACTATTTTTAGACAGTGTGCCCGCAATGACTCGTACACGCGATATTGCAGATGTTGAAGCTTTTTTTAAACAGGATTTATCAGAATGAAAATATTAGCCGTTGAAACTTCAACGGATGCGTGTTCAGCTGCTTTAAGTATAAATGGCATGATTACAGAGCGTTTTGAATTAACGCCCAAAGAACATACTAAGCTCATTTTACCTATGATTGATTCATTAATGGCCGAGGCGGGTTTGCGGCCACAGCAATTAGATGCCTTAGCTTTTAGTTGTGGCCCCGGATCATTTACCGGCGTAAGAATTTCTACTGGCGTGATTCAGGGGATTGCCTTGGGTGCTGATTTACCGGTACTACCCGTTTCTACATTAGCAGCCGTTGCGCAAAATTATTTTGACCTTAGCGATAGTACACACAATATTGCTTTTACCGCTATGGATGCGCGTATAGGTGAAATATTTTGGGGGGTTTATCAAAAAGACGAATCAGGCTTGTCGCAATTAATCGGTGAAGAAGCAGTTACCTTAGCCTCAGAAATTAAATTTCCTGAGCTTAAAGGGACTGGCGTTGGTTCTGGTTGGGGTGTTTACGCTAATGAACTATCAACGCGTTTAGCGGGTTATGTGGATAGTTATGCTGTTGGTTATAATCCAAGAGCCTCTGCAATAGTGCGATTAGGTATTCGTGATTATCAAAAGGGCCTTGCTGTACCAGTTGAATTAGCGATGCCTGTCTATTTGCGTAACAAAGTGGCGCAAACAGAAGCTGAAAGAATGCTAAAAAATAAAGTATAAAAACAGATTGAATTAGTAATACGGCTGAAAAATATCTATGTTATTTTAATTTTAGGATTATCGTTAAACGTTATCATAGTTACTTTATTAATGATTAATCTCCCTTAATAAGAGCGTAATTTATGTCTATAATATGCCATAATTGTGCTTTGCTTAATAAAGCAGAAACCGCTATAACACCTTACTTTCTAATTTACAAAATCTATTATGTCAACAATTCGTTATTATACCGTTACATCGGCTTGGGATAATTTTAAAAATAATCCAGATGTGATATCCCTGTTGATTAAAGATACTGCACTTAAGGTTTCTGATAATTTAGATCATTTACAGGAATTGGTGGATGCTGGATTATTAACCAGTATTACCTTATCTGATAAAAAACCTATTTTAAAATTAACGCCAGATCAAATAGACAGTAACAGTCATGTGTTGGAACTTATTAATGGTGGTTTATACAGTTATCATCTAATAACCCAAACTGATTTTGAGCCATTAGCGGGTGTCATAGTTGATAACTCAAGTTTTTATCTCGTTCCTGGCAATATTATTGATAGCTACTTGACAACTGAAACAATAACGCCAGTTATAAATAGTAAAACTTGGCAAGGCAATTATTCTGATGGTACTTCTGTTACCTTAACTGGAACATTTACAAAAGCGCTCTATACCATTAGTGGCGCTAATATAGTTTTACCAGAAAATAATTCAAGTGGATTTGCCGCAGGGACCTATCAATTTACAGGTAATATTTCTATAGATCCTAGTGGCGTCAATGAAACTAAAGGAACTATTAATCAAGTAAGCGCAATTTGGACGAGTACTGACCCTAATACTGAGGCCAATGTTGTAACTACTTTATTCCAAAAAGGGAGTTATGCACTTTTACCGGATAAAAATGGTAATTTAGCTTTATTAACCAACGAAATTAAAGTTACACAACAAACTGATACCATAATCAATACCCTGGATATTACGGGTAACGCAAAATTGGTGACTAATGATGAAGCAGGGACTGTTAAATATACCGGTGCTATTTCCAAAATCATTTTAAGTAACAATATGGGTGATAGCATGAATGTCGCACCCAAAAAAGGCTTAGCTTTTAATGATAGTTATGATGCGGATATTTTTGCAAATCTGCCCACAGAAAATAACAGTCAATATTTACCTACCGGCACAAAGTCACTCTATGTTCACGATACAATCGCTAATGCTTTAGGGAATAAGCTAATTACAGCGGCTATTATTGAAGATACTGCAGCACATGTACTGAGTAAACTTGATGCTTTATCTGCATTGGGTAGTAAGTTAAAAAGTATTAATTTAACAGACGACGTACCTGCGATAACTGTCAGTGGATCTCAATATAATAAAAGTTATGCTGTATTTGCTAAGATCAATTCGACTTTCAGTTTTACGATCAATAGTCCAATCAATATAGATGCAGCACTAGTAGCTAGTCAAGATTCAAATATCTCAAGGTTTTCAGTTCTGGATACCGCAACAAAAGTTTCTAAAAATATAGATGCCTTGCAAAGTTACTTAGCGGGCGGACAACTTGATACTTTAACACTCAGTGATAAGACCCCAATATTGTCACTGAGTGCTGAGCAGTTAACTAATGATGCAGAAGTTTTAGCACTTATCAATGCGGGAAATTATAAATATCATTTAACGCATCAAGCAGACTTTTCAGGTATTGCAAATGTTATAGGTGATATTCACCAAGATTTATATGATTCCTTGGTACCGGCTATCACGCAATATCTAGCCTCATCTATTAATCCACCTTTAGTTTCGAATGCTAGCTGGACAGAAACGTTTGATGAGGGTGCAACTACTTTAGCCTTATCTGTAACCAACATAAATGCCGAGTCTTATAAAATAACGTCTGCAAGCTTAAGTCTAGGCGTTGATAATAGCGCTGGAATGACTGAGGGTACCTATACCTTAACCGGAAATGTAATTGTTGACACAACGGGCGCAAATGATCCATCAGGGACTATTACGCAATTGAATTGGATTAGCACTGATAATGCAACACATTTAGCAGTAAACGGTACTTTTCCATTGGTTGCTGATGCTCAGGGTGATTTAAGATATGCGATAACTGAAATAAAAGTAATTCAAGTTATTGATAACATAACTTATACGCTAGATATGATTGGAAACGTACAGTGGGTAACCCATCCAGATAATTCGACGTCTTATACAGGTAGTTTTAATAGCATATTATTGTCTGACAGTATTGGCGACAGTATTAATATTGCGCCTAAATCGGGATTGAAATTTGAATCAGCGGTATTTACGGCTTTATTTAATACTGATGCAAATGATTCTAATTTATTTACAGTACTTCCCAATCTTAACGTTTTAACAACGGGGAATAAAACTCTTTATGCCAATGGTACGGTAGCCACTGTATTGGCAAGCAAAAGTTTAACGGGTGCAACTATTATTGATAGTGTGGCACATGTTCTTGAAAAAATGGATGCATTACAAGCAATGGGTAATGCTTTAGAACATATCAATTTAACGGATGCAATACCGACGATAACTATTACGGGTGCACAGTTTAGTAGTGATCATTCTGTTTTAAGTAAAATTACAGATAGTTATACATTAACTATTGACGGAACCATTACCGCTAATGCAGCTATAGCCGCTTCTATGAATCAAAATGTTAGCCAAGTCACTGTAAGTGATAACGCTACTAACGTGTCTAGCAATTTAGATGCAATTGAAACATTATCAACTAATGGTCAGTTAGCTGGGCTGATATTAACAGGGACAAACCCGATTTTAACTATCACAGAATCTCAATTAGCAAATTACGGGGATATATTAACTCTAATCAATAATAGTAATTATAAATATCATTTAGTTACACCGATTGATTTTAGTTTAATTGCTAACGTAATAGGTTCTCAGCAAGATTTTGTCAGCATCCCCTCACAAATAATCAATACCTACCTTATCGATGTGGGTGTTCCATCTTCAACAGATACAGTCTGGGAAGAGACTTTAGGTGATGGATCAGTTATTACTTTAACTGGCGATTTTTCCAAGTTTGACAATTATGCAATAACTTCATTATCAATAGTTTTACCGAATGATAATGACTTAGGGGCTGTTGCAAGCACCTATACATTTTCTGGAGATCTTAACCTTGTTCCAGGCAGTGCAAATCTCTTATCAGGTATTGTTACGCAAATATCTTGGACAGATGGTAAAACAACCGAAACTTTTAATGGCTCATTTCCACTTAATGCTGATGATACTGGCACCATTAAATACCTATTTAATGAGATTAAAGTCACGCAAGCTTTTAGTAACGGTACCATTGCAACATTAGATTTAACGGGTGATGCAGCATTAAGTAGAGATTCAAATCAAGTATCTACCTATACAGGCAGTTTTACGAGCATTACCGAGTCAGACAACATGGGTTCAACGGTAAAAAATATCACACCTAGCAATGGTTTAAATTTTAATGAAGCCAGTTATAATGCCTTGTTTGATATAAATGGAGATGATTCAAATTTATTTACCGTCATAACAGGCCCCAGTATTTTTGAATCAGGTGAAAAATCTATTTATGTTCAAGGCAATGTAACAACATTTTTAGCCGCAGTGGCCACCGCGAAGGCAACAGGCACAGCTATTACCGGGGCAACTATTGTTGATAGCGTTTCACATGTTACTGATAAAATAAATGACTTAAATAAAAACGTTGATAGTATTTTAAGTATAAGTTTTACAGATTCAGCCCCTACTTTAACTATAACGGGTGTGCAATATACCGATGATAGTGCTGTTTTAAGTAAAATAACGGATAGTTATTCTTTAATAATTTCTGGTGGCATTAAAGCGAGTGCTGCAATTATAGCTAGCCAAGATCCAACGGTTACTCAAGTTGGCATAAGTGATACCGCAAATCATATTTCAGATCATTTAGAGGATATTCAATTATTAGCTGATAATGGCCAATTAACCTCCATTGATATTACAAGTGGCAGTCAACTAACACTTAGTTCGGATCAGTTTTTAAATAGTCTCTTTTTTGTACAAGATTATATAACTGATAAATATACCATTACGATAGTTGATGATAGTGCAAATATCATTAATCACTTGGATGATTTAACTAATTTAAAAGATTTAATTAGCACCATCAGTTTTATAGATAATAATAAAGATGTACCCATTGTTATACCCATTACTGCTTTGCAAGTTACCTATGGTGATGCCTTACTTTTTAGTAAAATTAATGGTAATTATATACGTGACTTTATAGTTAATGCCGGCGATAGCCCAGCATCAACAACTGAACCATTTATGGGTGAATCAATTGTCAGTTATCGTGCAAATCTAGATAAAATTGATTATCTATCACCATCTGGCGATGCCTCTGTAAGACTTACCGTAGCGGCTGATCATGAGAGTGCCGATATCGGTGATATTACTATTAAAAACGGTGTAGCAACATTTCCGTTAGATTCTGACATACAGCCTACTTTATCGGCTCATGTTGATGCTATAGAAATGGCATTAAGCTCTGTGACTGAGGTGACAGTTATTGAATGGCAAGAAGGCACTAATACGATGGTATTAATTGATGATGTGTTTAATAATTCAATTGAGTTAATTCAGTTAGTGGGTGTTATTCCTACAGGATTGACGGTTGATAACGTATCACCATCAATTACACATGTATAAAGCTTAGTTTGTGTAACGATAGTATTATTTATCGGTATTTTTATCTAGCACCGTATATTCAGCTTCAATAACATCAGTATCGTTAGCTTGCTTACTAAGATTCATAGTGCGCCAAAATCTGTACCCTACAATTGCCATCGGGATTAACAGGATGGCAAATAGAACAGAAAATAATAAGGCAAATACCACCACAATAATAATGAGTAGGGGTATCGCAATGAATCTGGGTAGGTTTAATATTTTTTGCATTTTAATTAGTCTAATGTATCGTCTGTCGGGTGGTTATTTTATATCTAATTTGAATTATCAGCCCCAGCTTTTTTTTATGAAATGAAGGGCGTTGGGCTTCAAACTTGAAACCAAAAATCTATTATTTTTACAATACTTTAATTAAGTAGGCTTAATTTGAAGCAGTCTTTTTATGATTTAAATTACACGGATTTAGAGCAGTTGCTCATGCAGAATAATTTAAATAAATCGGCTGCCTCAGCGCTATTTAATTGGCATTATAAGAAAAAGGAATTGACTCAATGTGTTGATAATATTTCTAAATCAGCGTTAGCGTTTTTTGAAGCACACTTTGATTTCTCTGTGCCTTACATAGATACGGTACATGAATCTAGTCATGATCAAACCGTAAAATTTCTGTTTAAGCTTGCAGATGATCATAAAGTAGAAACCGTTTTAATACCTTTTCATAATAAATACTCAATTTGCTTATCGTCGCAAGTCGGTTGCGCGATGAATTGCGCATTTTGTTTTACCGGTACTCAAGGATTTACTAGAAACTTATCCAGCAGTGAAATCGTCGGGCAGTTTATACAAGCGTGGCGCTGGCTTGCTGAGCATAGACCGGGTGACGAACGCATTTTAAATATCGTTTTTATGGGGCAGGGCGAGCCTCTACATAATTTTGATGCCGTAAAAAAAGCCTGTGAAATATTCTTATCACAACATGGCACTTCAATAGGTACTCAAAAAATTACCATTTCTACAGCGGGTTACATTCCGGGGTTGGAAAGATGGAGCCAAGACATTCCGGGTGTCAATTTAGCGTTATCGTTACATTCACCTGTAGAAAAAAAACGTAACGAATTAATACCCATTAATAAAAAGTATCCCTTGGACGCTGTATTAGCATTTATTGATCAGATACCCCTACAAAAAAAACAATTTGTGACGTATGAATACATTTTAATTAAAGATTTTAATGATTCAATAGACGATGCCAAGCAATTGGGTGCATTGTTGGTGGGTAAAAGTGCTTACATCAATTTAATTCCCTTTAATGCCTTTCCGGGGTCTGTATACCAACAACCTGATTTAGCGACTATTGACCAGTTTAAAACCGTATTAGATACGTTTAAAATTCCGACACTGATAAGAACTGCAAAAGGAGATGATGTTTTAGCCGCCTGTGGACAGCTTAATTCAAAAGTTAGCCAAGCACGTTTATAATTTGTTATATTAATTATTGCCCCACTTTATATAAGACATAGGACTCTGGAATGAAGATTAAAATTAACTCAGCTGAATTAGGGTTTTTTATAATGGGTTTACTGTTAAGCACTTCGGTTAAAGCGAGCTTACTTTACAACATAACCGACTTAACGGACTCATACTCCACGATTACCTCGGCCATTAGTATTAATAATTATGGCCAGATAGTGGGGGATTCTTCTTTTGGTGCTACAGACACCCATGCCTTTATCTATTCAGATCCTAATGTGACTGATATAGGTACCTTAGGCGGACATTATAGTCATGCCAGTTTTATTAATGATGCTGGCCAAGTGGTCGGAGATGCTAATTTAGCGAATGGTCAAAATCATGCTTTTATCTACAGTAATGGAAATATAGTAGATATTGGTACATTGGGGGGTAACAATAGTTCTGCTAGTTTCATAAATGCGGCAGGACAAGTAGTGGGGTCTGCTGATTTAGCCAATGGCCAAACACACGCCTTTAGTTATGTTAATAACACCCTAACAGATTTAGGAACATTATCTTCTGCTAAGAGTTATGCAAGCTCAATAAATGCGTCAGGGCATGTGGTGGGCTATTTAGATTTTGGCAATGGTCAAACCCATGCGTTTAGTTATGTTAATAACACCCTAACAGATTTAGGTGTGTTGGGTGGTGTTAATAGTCATGCTTCTTATATAAACTCAGCCGGTCAAATTGCGGGTTACTATGAATTAAGCAATGGCAATCAAGATGCATTTATCTATTACAACGGGGTAATGACAGATTTAGGGACCTTAGGTGGGCTGTTTAGTTTTGCTAATGGCTTTAATGATGCGGGTCAACTCGTTGGATATTCTACTGATGTAGATGGAAATGATCGGGCTTTTATCTATAGCAACGGGGTCATGAATGATTTAAATTCGTTAATGGCCACAACCATAACGGGTTTAGTTTTAAATGACGCGAATGGCATTAATAATTCGGGTCAGATAGTAGCTAATGGCAAAATTAATGGGTTAACACATCAGTTTTTATTAACGCCTGCTACTATCGTACCGCTTCCTAATGCCTTTTTTATATTTTTAAGTGGTCTTGGTTTACTATTTTATAAACGGTCTGGTATTAAACGTTCTTAAAATGAATAACCAATGCCCGTTTTAACTGTTGTGTAATTTGATTGGCTAGCGGGTTCGTATGAGCTGGGTATGGTGCTAGTTGAATCTGATTTACCGTAGTCAAATGCAGAAAACTCTGCACCTGCATTCGCATGAAAGTTTTTATAAATTGAATAATCAAATGATAAACCCACTTTATAAACAACCGATGCCCCGAGTACATAGTTTTTAGTGCTTGGCGCTGGACCAATTGCACTGAGTACACTCGGCGAACCAGTCGCTGTCATAATAGGTGAGAATGTACCACCCACCATGGCATTTGCAGTGATGACCAAATTATTAATGGGGGTGATTTGTCCCATCGTGCCGAAACCTGCGTAGTAATTATTGTAATCTTCATTAGAAGATATGTTATATCGATAAGCTGAGATATTAGAGAGATTGTTATTAAGATGTCTATTCCACTCATGATGACCTACCTCTAAATAGGGTGTCACCAAAATACTATTGCTGACCTCAAAACCTTTACCGATTTTGCCACTAAAGTCTAACATTTCTGCGCTGTCAGTTTGATGCACAGCCCCATAATTTGAAGCCGGGGTATAAGATAAAATGCCCGGACCTTGCGGCGGAGTGTATTGTGTATTGGTAGCACCTATGTAATCTGTTGTGCCATTTAACTTACTAAACTGAAAGGCTAAATAATCATTACCGAATACCAAATCCTTCATAACTGATAAATTTGTACCAAATCCTGGGACAAAACCTTGCTCTGTATCGGCTTTTATATGTTCTATTGATTTTTCTGTGTAATTTAAGTTAGTCGTCACAAACTGCAGGCCTATTTGCGTATTTGCAGCACTAATATTTTTGATTTCTGCTTGGGTTGATAAAGAGAGGAATAATAAAACTGAGCTTAAAAGTAGATTGAAAGTTGAAGTCTTTATCATTGTATATTTCCTGTTTTGTAATTAATTAATGTACACGGTACTTCTTAATTGCACAAAATGCAATGATTATATTTACTAGAAAATAATAAATTTTTTAATAAAAAATATTACACAACAAAATTAAGCTATTTTTAACAAATTATTGAAAATAGTCGATAATTTTTAAAGGAATATTGAAAATAAATTTGAAAATTTAAAATTTTCTACTAACCTAGTACTTGCAACAAACTCAGTTGCCTACTTAACCAAGGAATAAATATGCGAATATTAAGAGCATTAATAGATATTATTAAATATCCAGTGAGGGAAAAAGTTGTTGCTTACAAGAATGTGTATATAAAGATGGAGGGTAACCCCCATTTTGGAAGTCCTTATATTTCAATTGCGGATGCCTTAGCATCTGTTGATGCATTAGAAGCGGCAATTATTGCTGCAGATGATGGTAGCCAAACGGCTATATCTATCATGCATGATAAAGAAATTATTGCGGATGATATTATTAGGGTATACGCACTGTATGTTAACCAAGAAGCTAAGGGTGATGAAACCAAGTTGTTAAGCAGTGGTTTTAATATTAGTAAAGATGTCCCGCCTCTGCCAAAAGCGGCTTTATCGGTGGTTGACGGAACGCATTCTGGTGAAGTTAAATTTATATCAAAAGCCGGTTATCACGTGGGTGTCTATATTTGGCAGATACATATGGGTGGAATACCCGCGTTAGAATCAGAGTGGGTGACTGTGGATATGAGCACAGCAGCAACTTATACGATGAAAGGTTTAGTAATAGGATCTATCATAGCGGTTAGAGTTGCTACCGTATCGCCAGATGGAACCAGCGATTTTTGTGTCCCCGTAATAAAAGTAGTTAATTAATAAAAAAGTTTGTCCTAAAGCTTTAAGTGCAACGCTTAAAGCTTTAACACTACAAAAAATATAAATGGTTAACTGTTTGTACTATTGATCCCGTATTAAAACTAAAGATCTACTATTAAAACTACTGTCCCACGTATTAAAATGTCGGTTCTACTATTTAAAATAAAGTCCCTGTGATAAATCTAGGGATTTTGACATTACTATTTAGCCGCTGTGATAAATCTAGGGATTTTGACATTACTATTTAGCCGCTGTGATAAATCTAGGGATTTTGACAATACTATTTTTCTGCGTTAATAAACCTAAAATTGTGGTGTATAAAAGTTTATATGAACAAAATGATGAAAGTTCTGCGGTTTTCCGTCAGTTCTAAGCACCCGGAGGGGGGGGTAATTTTAGGAAGCAGTAACCTGTTTATTAGCGGGGTAGCCCAATTCCGCACCCTACATCAACCGTTGGATTATTTTTTGTAAAGTACTCTGTAATAAGTGCGTAAAGCCTTGTTGGGATTAAACCAGAATGTAACTGGGTAACTTGTTCCGCCTCAAGTTGAAAGTGTCTATGGTTAGTTTGTCCATGATTTAAATAAACGTTTAGTTTAAAAATACCATCAAGAATTCATCAGTAAGTTAAAATGGATTGTATGTTGTTTTATTTAAAAATCGAATAATTAATTAGGAGCACATTAATACTAATGGGATATGTTGATAATAATCTAATGGCGGGTGAAGCAGTTATTTACGAAGCTAAAATTACCTGGATGAATTATTTGCCGAGCGTTTTTTCAATTATCGTGGGCGTGGTGCTTGTAAAATTGTTTGGCGTATTTGGATATGTGGTGGTGGTTTTGGGTATCTTTAGTTTTATGGGGGCATTTATTACTCGGTGGACAACAGAACTGGTAGTTACGTCTAAACGTGTTATACATAAAACTGGGTTAATTAGTCGAAAAACTATTGAATTAAATCATTCTAAAGTTGAAAGTTATTATGTCGAGCAAAGTATTCTAGGTAGAATTTTTGATTACGGCACTATTATTATCCATGGCACCGGTGGAGGCTATAATCCGATACGTGATGTTGATAGCCCACTCCGCTTTAGAAACAAGGCAATGGAAATCATTGATACATATCAAAATCGATAACTATGGTTTTCTCTGGACAATAAAAAATCCGCTAAGCGTTTCGACATGCGGGTTTATAAGCAACTGTGCACTTCTTTGTACTAATCCATAGTAACGAGAGCCGGTCCCTCATTTTGTTTTAAAATTATGACTTGGTTTCAAACTTGAATTGCAATATTAGTAACAGTTGGTTGAAAGGATATCGTCCTAAACAAGCTCAACTAAAAGCAGTCACAAGAAATGCGATTAATGCTTATAAAATTCCTGTTGAAACTTGGCAACTAGTGAGTGTTAAATTATACGAGGAATGGTGTCCCAAACAAATTGGCCAGTATGTAAGTTTTAGCTAGGCAGTTCTTCCTAAACAACAGGGATTTTACGACCATTTTAACGTAGCTTAATAACACTCATTATTCAATAGAATTTGATTTAAAATCTTTATCTGGTATCTTTGCTGATGGTTTAGTAACAAATTTTTATCAAACTTTCAAAGCTTAATATAGGTTTAAAAGTGATAATCATTTTAACTAGTTTGTCTCTACTTAATATAATAAGGTGAGTGTGTATCTATGAATTTCAAAAAATTACTATTGCCAATATTTATTGGCACTTTATCAGCAACAGCCATGTTATCTCCTTCACTCTCTCAAGCAGTCGAAGAAACTGGATCAATTGCCGCAAGTAAAGCAGCGGATCAAAAAGCAGCGTTAGCAAGAAAAGCAAAAGCCATCGCTGAAAGAAAAGCCGCTGAAGCATCTGCTAACTCAAAACCTAGCGGTGAACCAAAAGAACAAGAAGTAGACAAAGAAGTGGAAAAGAGATAAGTACTATTTTAAGATAAAGTAGTTGTTCTAAACATACGAGCAACTACTATTTCTTTCCATAAAACCTCTTAAATCATTATTTACTAGGCTCAAAGATGATGTATGGCAAATATTAAGTTAGTCTTAGCAACAATTATAATCTAGCAAAAAAATACCACATCAGCGTGTAAGTCATTCTTCAAATGTAGCGACAGTGCGTATATCAATGTAAGGGTTACTTATAAAAAAACTATCTTCAGTGCAACTTAATTATCGGCTATTTTTTTAACTCACCAATTGGGAAATAATCTTCACGATATTGCCAAAATAGGATGTCATGATTTTCATACCCGCCTTTGGTAGCGGCCGTAAAACCCACGAAGGCTTTATAATTTTCTGTATTATTAACACCCAATAGTTCTGCAATATCTATTGTTTTTTCTAACTGCGGATTCTCTGGTCTTTTATCTTTTGGACTTATACGCACTTGCAATGTCTCACCATCATAATCAATCCAAGCAGACCACACTTTACCGTTATTAAAGCTAGGTAATATTTCTTCGACAGGTAAAGAGGAATCAAAATGTCTAGTATCTCCGTTAATAACAATGGCAATGTGTGGTAAAGCAGGATCATTAAATTCTATGTTTTGATAAGTATCAAATTCAACTGCAATACTATTATTTATACCACCAACAACCTGACCGCTTTCTACATCACCTCCATAACCTTCTCCTGGTCCTGTCGCACCTAATGCATTTATTGAATTAGCTTGTATTGCAAATGTAAAACCATCCGCAGCACCGTATGGACTAAATGGACCAGTAATCTGAAATTTGAAATATGTACTAAACTTAGATACCTTTAATTTTTTAGTGGCAAATGCACTACCTGCTTGCCACCAAAAAGCGGGGGTAATTCGTAAACTCTCACCATACTTAACTGAATTACCGTTGAGCTGTAAATTAGCTACTTTTGAGGAAAAATCATCAAACTCGATAGCCGATGCCAAACTAGATGCGGAAATTAAACTAATGAATAAACTATTTCTAAAGATACATTTCATATAAGAAAATCCAATATATGTTATTAAAATATTAGCCAAAAATGCTGCTAAAGGTTAACAAGGCTTTTTTTTATTAACAAAAGATCCTCTATCAATGCTTAATCTACCTTCTAAAGATAATAAATCAAGTATTAATATTAATGGGTGTGGCGTTTGTGCACTGATAACGACTCAATGCCTAATTAGAAGTTTAAAGAAGCTATGCGCCCTAACTAAATTTAATATGGAAGTAGAACCTATTAACAAACATATTTTGTGTTTAAATCGTTAATAAGTACCCTTGGTTTCAAGCAGGAAGTGCAATAGTAGTAACCAATGATTGACAGGGTGATATCTTGCAGTAATTTGAAGTTACTGTAATAGTTACTACAGAATATGCAAGCTTTTATGGGTAAATGTAGGATTTCGTTAGACAATAAAAAACCCGCGAAGCCTTAAAGCTTGCGGGTTTATAAACAACTGTGCACTTCTCTGTACTTATCTATGGTACCGAGAGCCGGAATCGAACCGGCACTGAGTCACCCCAACCGGATTTTGAATCCGGCGCGTCTACCAGTTCCGCCATCCCGGCACAGTTCGAATATTATAAGAACTGTTATCTTTAAAAGCTAGTAAATTTTTATGTCTAAAGCCTTATAAACTGATAATATCATCGGTTATGAAAAAAAGTGACTTCAATTACCATCTCCCAGAATCATTAATCGCTCAAATTCCATTAGCAGATCGCGACGCCAGTCGAATGTTATGTATGGACCGTAATACGGGTGAAATAAATGATCGGTATTTTACTGATTTTATCAATCAGATGACTAACCAAGATCTTTTAGTCTTCAATAATACAAAAGTGATTCCTGCACGTTTATATGGCAAGAAACAAAGTGGCGGTAAGATAGAGATACTGATTGAGCGGGTTCAAAATACTCATCAAGCCATTGCCCATATTAAAGCCAGTAAAGCACCTAAACCCGGTACTGTTATTGAATTGGATGCTGGCAATGCTTGCACCGTATTAGGTCGGGTAGATGATTTATTTCAAGTAGACTTTGGCACACAGGATATCTTAGATCTTCTGGATAACATTGGACATATTCCATTACCACCTTATATTACCAGAGCGGATGACGCTTCTGATTTAACCCGTTATCAAACTGTATTCGCTAAAGAATTGGGCGCTGTTGCAGCACCTACGGCAGGATTACATTTTGATGTAGCGATGATGGATAAAATAGCGGCTAAAAATATTGCAACTGCTTTTGTGACTTTACATGTGGGTAGTGGCACATTTCAACCGGTTCGCGTAGAAAATCTAGCTGAGCATTTAATGCATAAAGAATATTATGAAGTATCTCAGCAGACTGTTGATGCAGTTAATGATACCAGAGCCAAAGGGGGGCGCGTTGTAGCGATAGGCACCACAGCGGTTAGGGCATTAGAATCAGCCTCAAAAATGGGTTTATTAATGGCAGGCTATGGTGATACCGATTTATTTATTACGCCAGGCTATCAATTTAAATCAGTTGATGCGATGTTAACCAATTTTCATTTACCAGAATCAACTTTATTAATGTTAGTTTCTGCTTTTGCCGGCTATCAACCTATTATGAATGCATATCAACATGCTATTGATGAATCGTATCGATTCTTCAGTTATGGTGATGCTATGTTTTTAAGTTAAATACGATTAATTATTTACAAGCACTATCCGATGTCTAATTCTCCTATTTTTTCTCCTAGTATCCCTAAAGTTAAAGACGAAGTTGTTGTTTGGTCCGGCTTAACGGGTTGTGCTGATGCATTAACCTTAGCCTCTGCCATTAATAATACCCCGCAACTCTTTGTAATTATTACACCCGATAGTCAAACTGCTTTAAGGTTAGAGCATGAATTAGCATTTTTTTTGGCAACTAATATTCCTTTATTACATTTCCCTGATTGGGAAACTTTGCCTTATGATGTTTTTAGTCCTTTATCTGAAATTATCTCAGAACGTTTAAAAACACTCGCCTTACTCCCAGAAGTTAAACGGGGTGCTTTGATTTTATCGGCAACTACGTTAATGCATAGACTTGCGCCAAGAGAGCATGTTTTAGCGAATAGTTTTTCTATTAAAGTCGGTGATGTTTTTAACTTAGAGCTCAATCGTATAAAACTAGAAAGCGTAGGCTATCAGTGTGTATCGCAGGTCTATCAACATGCAGAATTTGCGGTTAGAGGCGCTATTGTTGATTTATTCCCTATGGGAAGCAAAGTTCCTTTTCGTATTGAGTTATTTGATGATGAAGTTGAATCTATTCGTACTTTTGATCCTGAATCACAACGCTCACTAGAAAAGATTGATCAAATACAATTATTTCCAGCGCGTGAATTTCCTTTTACTGATGAGTCTATTAAATTATTTAGACAAGCCTTTAGAACGCAATTTCCAGAGTCATCACCCAAAAACACCTTATATCTTGATATCAGTAAAGGTATTACACCTAACGGCATAGAGTATTATTTACCGTTATTTGTTGAGCAAACGGCTACTTTATTTGAGTATTTACCTAAAACTGCAGTATTAGTCGTAGCAGAAAATATCAATGCCACCGCTACTGAGTTTTATGCCGAAGCAGAAGAACGTTATGAACAACGCAAATATGATCTTGATCGGCCCTTATTAAAGCCAGAGCAGTTATTTTTATCAGCTAATAAATTGACAGAAAACCTGTCTAAATTTGCTCGAATTACCCTGTCTGAACATACCATAGGGACGGACAATGCCTCACCCTGTTTACCGTTACCTCAGGTTATGTTGGATATTAAATCCAACACGCCAGCCGCTAACTTACAAAGTTTTATTGACTCCTTTGCTGGCAAAATATTATTTGTTTCTGAATCAGCAGGTCGCAGAGAAGCACTAATTGATAGGCTGCGTATTAACAAAATTTCTGTAAAAGTCGTTGAGAATTGGCAAGCCTTTCTTAATTCAGAAGTGTCACCTTGTATTATTGTCGCCCCGATGGAAAACGGGATTTGTTTAAAAAATCCGGCCCTTGCTATTATTACTGAAAGCCAATTATCCGGTGAAAAAGTTTTACAAAGACGCAGAAGAAAACAATCTGCAACCAAAGAGTTAGAAAACATTATTAATAATCTTAATGAACTCACTATGGGTTCAGCCGTTGTGCATAGAGATCATGGGGTAGGGCGGTATTTAGGCTTACAAACATTACAAATTGGTGGTATTACCTCTGAGTTTTTAACTTTAGAGTATGCCAATAACGATAAATTATACGTACCCGTATCTACCTTGTATGTGATTGGTCGTTATACAGGTATGAATCCTGATGAGGCGCCATTACATAAATTAGGTGGCGAGCAATGGTCTAAGCTTAAACAAAAAGCGATTGAAAAAATAAGAGATGTCGCTGCAGAATTACTAGAAATACATGCCAAAAGAGCGGTTAAATCGGGACATGCTTTTGTCATTGATCAAACAGACTATCAAACATTTGCAGATGCTTTCGCTTTCGAAGAAACGCCAGATCAACAAACCGCAATAGAAGCTATTCTTGATGATATGGCCAGCGGTCAACCTATGGATCGTGTGATCTGTGGAGATGTAGGGTTTGGTAAAACAGAAGTGTCTATGCGAGCGGCTTTTATTGCGGCGCAAAGTGGCAAGCAAGTTGCCGTATTGGTGCCCACAACTTTGTTAGCCCAACAACATTACCAAAACTTTAGAGATCGTTTTGCGGATTGGCCTTTTAGAGTTGAGGTGATGTCTCGATTTGTAACGCCTAAAGAAATTAAGCAAATCACCGCTGATTTAGCCGACGGTAAAGTGGATATTGTCATTGGTACGCATACCTTATTATCTAAAGAGCTTAAATTTAACGAGCTGGGTTTAGTGATTATTGATGAAGAGCACCGCTTTGGTGTGCGTCAAAAAGAACATTTTAAAAAGTTACGTAGCGAGATTGATTTCTTAACGCTAACGGCTACGCCTATTCCCAGAACGTTAAACATGGCAATGTCTGGTTTGCGCGATATATCCATTATTGCCAGCCCGCCCCCTAATCGGCATGCGATTAAAACGTTTATTACCGAATGGGTCGATGCGCAAGTTAAAGAAGCCTGTCTACGTGAGATTAAACGTGGTGGACAGGTTTTTTTCTTGCACAATGAAGTTAAAACCATGGAGAAGATGGCACGCGAGTTATCTGAGTTAATTCCTGAAGCGCGTATTGAGATTGCCCATGGCCAAATGCCTGAGCGTGATCTTGAGCGCATTATGTTAGATTTTTACCATCAACGTTTTAATCTATTAATTTGTTCAACCATTATTGAAAGCGGTATTGATATCCCCACGGCTAATACGATAATCATTAATCGTGCTGATAAATTAGGTTTAGCGCAATTACACCAATTAAGAGGACGAGTAGGGCGCTCCCATCATCGGGCTTATGCTTACTTTATTGTGCCACCTAAGTCTTTATTAACTAAAGATGCTCAAAAGCGTTTAGAAGCGGTAGAAGCTTCCGGTGATTTAGGGGCTGGATTTATGTTGTCATCTCATGATCTTGAGATTAGAGGGGCGGGTGAGTTACTAGGTGATGGTCAAAGTGGTCAAATACAAGAGATTGGCTTTACACTTTACACAGAATTATTAGATAGAGCGGTTAATGCCTTAAAATCGGGTAAGCAACCTGAATTAGATACGCCCATGGATCATGGTGCAGAAGTTGATTTACAAGCCGCGGCTTTAATTCCAGAAGATTATTTGCCTGATATTCATTCAAGACTCGTGTTGTATAAACGCATATCAAGCACAGAAACACCAACAGATTTACGTGAGTTGCAAATCGAAATGATAGATCGTTTTGGTTTATTACCGGAGCAAGTTAAAACCTTGTTTAGTGTCACGGAGTTAAAACAACAGGCTGAGAAGTTAGGAATTAAAAAGATTGAAGCCAATAGTGGCGGTGGCCGTATTATTTTTACTGCAGAACCTAAGATAAATGCAGAGCAATTGATTAATCTCATTCAAACACGTGCCAGTGTGTTTAAGTTTGATGGTGCTGATAAATTAAAATATATCAAAACCTTTGAAACGACGGCTGAAAAAATTGAATTTGTTACCCATTTGTTAGTGTTACTAACCCCTACTGAGTAAAGCTATGACAGCACAGGTATTAAAAGCAAATGAAGCTGAAGAGTATTATTTTGATGAAGGCTGTTATATCTTAGAATTATCTAATACAACGGCTGATCCTGATGTTTCAATCGCCAGAGCAAGAGTAAAACCAGGTGTTACGACTAAGTTACATCGCTTAACGGGTGTGGTTGAGCGCTATGTGATTATTTCTGGTATGGGTGTATTTAATGTTCCTGGTGAACCCACACAAAATTTAGCAATGGGTGATGTGGTTATAATCCCGCCACTGTCTCCACAAAGCATAACTAACATCGGCTCTGAGGATTTAGTCTTCCTTGCTATCTGCAGCCCGCGATTTACGGTGGATATTTACGAAAATTTAGCCTAAACATTGGACTATAGACCTTAAGACTTGTTATTATCACTACGGCCGATCAAAATTGATTGCCCCTCAAAATTCAATTGCTGTTAGGCGAAAGTTCTAAATAATCTGTGGAGTTAATTATGCATAATGTCACGTTAATAAAAGGTGATGGTATTGGTCCGTCTATCATGGATGAAGCGGTAAAAGTTATTGATGCGTCAGGTGTAAAAATTAACTGGGAAGAAGCTTATGCAGGTTTATCTGCCTTCGAAAAATTTGGTAATCCATTACCTGATGAAACCTTAACTTCTTTTGACAAAACGCGTGTTGCGTTTAAAGGTCCATTAACGACAGTGGTGGGTTCGGGCTTCAGAAGTATCAATGTAGCATTGCGTCAACAATATGATTTATACGCTAATGTACGTCCAGCCAAAAACTGGCCTGGCATCGTAACGCGATATGATGATGTTGATATTGTTATCGTGCGTGAAAATACAGAAGGTCTCTATGCGGGTCTTGAGCACTATTTAACGCCTAAAAAAGATATCGCTGAAAGTTTAGCGGTAGTTACCCGTGTTGCTTCAGAGCGTATTATTGATTACGCCTTTAAATATGCACGTGATAATCATCGTAAAAAAGTAACTGTTTGTCATAAAGCTAATATTTTAAAATACAGCCAAGGTTTATTTTTAGACGTGGCTAGAGAAATTGCGCCTAAATATCCTGATATTCAATTTGATGAGAAGATTATCGATGCCGCTTGTATGCACATGGTCATGAATCCACAGCAATTTGACGTAGTCGTAACCACTAATATGTTTGGTGATATTTTGTCAGATCTTACGGCTGGTTTAGTGGGTGGTCTAGGTTTAATTCCGGGTGCGAATATTGGTGCTGATGCGGCCTTATTTGAAGCGGTACATGGTAGTGCGCCAGATATCGCGGGTAAAAACTTAGCTAATCCTATCGCTGTTATTATGGCGGGTGTGATGATGCTAAACTATCTAGGTGAAAATAAAGCGGCGGATAGAATTAAAGCGGCCGTTGAAAAAGTAGTTATTGAAGGCAAATTTGTGACTAAAGATATTAATCCTGATTCTACTTGCGGTACGGTAGAGATGGGTGATGCGATTGTTGCTGAATTATTAGCTTCAGCATAAATCATAATTTTAAGGCCTATAAAGCAGTACGCTATTTATATAGGATTTTATAGCGTACTGCTCTTTCTAATATGTTGCTAAAAAGCCAAACTTTATAGTGTTATAATTGCTAAAAATAACATCTTAAAATCTTAATTTTTTGTGCAATTAAAAGCAAAGCCATCGATTTATACTTGGAAAGGCATTTATAAAATTGCCTTAGAGCACAAGAAAACCCTCATTTATTCTCACATCATCGCTATATTAGCTACCATTGCTAGTGTGCCGGTGCCGTTATTAATGCCTTTATTGGTTGATGAAGTTTTACTTAATAAACCGGGTATTGTCATTGATTTCATTGATTTCTGGTCGCCTTTAGAATGGCACAAACCCATTTTGTATATCTCAGTTATATTGGTTGTGAGTCTTTTATTAAGATTGATTTCCAGTGCCTTTAATATTATTCAGGCGCGACAATTCTCTTTAATATCTAAAGATATTATCTTTCGTATTAGAAAAAACTTAATCAACCATCTACAGACTATTTCTATGTCCGAGTATGAAAGCTTGGGTTCTGGTAGTGTTGTAAGTCATTTGGTTAAGGATTTAGATACGATTGATAGCTTTATTGGCACTACCGTGAGTCGCTTATTGGTCGCTTTATTAACCATTATTGGTACTGCCATTATTTTATTGTGGATGCACTGGCAACTCGGCTTATTTATTTTGTTGTTAAATCCAGTCGTTATTTATTTGACTCGAATTGTGGGTTCTCGCGTTAAAGATTTAAAGTCTAAAGAAAACTCCGCTTACGAGGTATTTCAACAATCACTCACCGAAACGTTGGAAGCTATTCATCAAATTAGAGCCAGCAATAGAGAACAACATTATTGCCAACAACTTATTGAATCCGCACGATCCGTTAAAGAATCTTCAGCGGCTTATGCTTGGAAAAGTGATGCCGCTTCTCGGATGAGTTTTTTGGTATTTTTGTTCGGTTTTGATATATTCAGAGCGGTTGCCATGTTAATGGTGTTTTATTCTGATTTAAGTATTGGAGAAATGCTCGCAGTATTTGGTTATTTATGGTTCATGATGGCGCCCGTACAAGAAATTTTAGGTATTCAGTATGCTTTTTTTGCTGCAAAAGCCGCATTAACCAGAATTAATCACTTAACGGCCTTACAGCAAGAACCGCATTATCCGCATTTATATAATCCCTTCTTAATGTCTAAATCTGTTGCAATAAGTATTGAAGATTTGCACTTTAGTTATGGCCAAGAAAAAATTCTAAATGGGATCAATCTAACTATTAAAGCCGGTGAGAAAATCGCTTTAGTGGGTGCAAGTGGCGGTGGTAAATCAACTTTAATTCAAACGCTGATAGGTGTTTATTTACCCCGTTCTGGACACATTAAATTTAATGGCGTGCCTATAGAAGAAATAGGCTTAGATATCGTAAGAGAGAATGTGGTAACGGTATTACAACACCCTGTTTTATTTAACGACAGTATTAGAGCTAATTTAACCTTAGGTAAATCTGTTACAGATTCGGAACTCTGGAATGCCCTAGAAATTGCGCAATTATACGACACAGTAAAAGACTTAGCGCAAGGTTTAGATACAATCGTTGGGCGTTTAGGCATGCGTTTATCTGGAGGCCAAAGACAACGAATGGCCATTGCTAGAATGGTGGTTGCAGACCCTAAAGTGGTTATTCTTGATGAAGCGACATCTGCATTAGATACCGAAACTGAGCATAAATTACATCAAGCGATGACAGGGTTTTTAAAAGACCGCACGACTTTAATTATTGCACATAGGTTAAGTGCGGTAAGACAAGCAGATCATGTTTATGTGTTTGAAGAAGGAATTATTTGTGAACAAGGTCATCATGAAACCTTGATCAATCAAAAAGGTCTTTACGCCAAATTGTATGGCGAATATCAATAAATTAGGTTTTTAATATGACGGACGTATATGATCTTCATTGCCATTCAACCGCATCAGATGGCGCATTATCACCTGAAGATTTAGTTATTAGAGCTCACGAAAAAGGCGTTACTACTGTTGCTTTAACGGATCATGATACGGTAAGCGGTTTAATTGCGGCAAAAAATCAAGCTAACGCATTAGGTATTAACTTTATTAATGGCATTGAATTGTCAGCAAATTGGCAAAAACATTGTTTGCATATTGTAGGTCTGGGTATTGATCCAACTTATCAACCTCTGGTCGCTATAACTGAATATTTACAAAACTTACGGTATGAACGTGCCGAAAGAATGGCGGCTAAATTAGAAAAGAAAAAAATAGTTGGGGTTTTAGAAGCAGTAAAGTTGGCTGCGGGCGATGGTATGATCACGCGTACGCATTTTGCCGATTTTTTAGTATCCCAAAACCATGTAGATACCCAACAAGAAGCGTTTGATCGGTATTTAGCGCAAGGTAAATCAGCTTATGTTGCTACTATTTGGCCAGAACTCCTTGATGTGATAAATTGGATTACAGGATCGGGTGGGGTGGCTGTGATTGCTCATCCATTACGCTATAAATTATCTGCAAACTGGATGAATCGTTTGTTAGTTGATTTTACAAATTCAGGTGGACAAGGCTTAGAAATAATCACGAGCCGAATAAATCAAGATGAAATACGCTTAATCAGTAATTATGCAAAGAAGTATGAGTTAGTGGGGTCAGTAGGTTCGGATTTTCATAATGACAGTAATCCTTATGTTGAACTAGGGCGAATTGCACAATTGCCGGCTGGAATAACACCCGTTTGGTCTTTATTGTCAGTGAGTTAAATTTAAGTATATTTTATGGGTATTATTAAAAAATTAGTCTCTCAGACTGCTATTTATGGTTTGAGCAGTATTTTTGGGCGGTTTTTAAATTATTTATTGGTTCCACTGTATACCTATTATTTTTCTGCTGCTGACTACGGTATTGTGTCTGAATTTTATGCCTACGCAGGTTTTTTTTCGGTTTTACTCTTATTTGGCTTTGAAACAGGTTATTTTCGATTTCGAGATAAAGAAAATTCGCATCGAGATGAGGCTTATTCAACAGCATTACTATTCATATTGTTGATTAATTTATTATTTTTAGCTGTCATAGTATTAATTAATCAGCAATTATCTTCAGCTTTAAATTACAGTCATCACCCAGAATATGTTTTATGCTTTAGTAGCATATTAATTTTAGATGCAATCGCAGCTATTCCCTTTGCTCGCCTTAGAGCAGAAAATAAGGCGTTAAAGTTTGCGAGTATCAAGATTGTAGAGATCCTGATTACGGTGTTTCTTAGTTTGTTTTTTATTGTCTACTGCCCGAAAGCTTTAATGCTTGATTCTCAATCTTGGGTTAAAAAGGTTTATAACCCCGAGTTAGGTATTGCTTATATCTTTTTAGCTAATTTAATTGCCAGTGCTTTTAAGTTTATTGTTTTAATGCCGCAATTGTTGGGTTTGCGGTGGGGCTTTAATGTGGTTTTGTTTAACAAAATGTGGCGCTATTCACTGCCCATGGTTGTGATAGGTTTTGCTGGCATTATTAACGAGATGTTAGACAGAGCTTTATTAAAATATCTATTACCTTATGACTTACAAACCAATATGCAAATGTTGGGTATTTATAGTGCGTGTTATAAATTATCAATTTTAATGACTTTGTTTATTCAAGCATTTAGATTTGCTGCAGAACCCTTTTTCTTTGCATATTCTGATAAGAATGATGCCAAAGAAATTTATGCAAAGGTGCTTAAATATTTTGTTATTTTCTGTGTATTTATTTTTTTATTAGTCAGTCTATTTTTAGATTTCTTTAAATATTTCTTAGGCTCAGAGTTTAGGGCAGGGCTTAATATTGTGCCTATTCTATTGATGGCTAATTTATTTTTAGGGATTTACGTCAATTTGTCAATTTGGTACAAATTAACAGATAAAACCTTAATGGGTGCTTTTGTATCCATTACAGGTGCGTTGATAACAGTGGGGCTTAATGTTTGGTGGATACCTGAGTTAGGATACGAAGGCTCTGCATGGGCAACACTGGTCTGTTATTGCTTTATGGTGGTTGTATCTTATACCCTAGGGAGATTCTATTATCCCGTTGCGTATGACCTTAAACGTATTTTAGGTTATGTTATTTTAGGTATTGCGCTTTATTTTTTACGCAGTATTTTACCTTTAAGTACCGGCTGGCAAAATCCCTTGTTATTATCTAGTTCGCTATTAACTGTCTATGTATTATTGGTTGTTTTATTTGAAATAGTCTTACCAAAAAATTCAATTCAAAGGCGTGTCATATAATTGACGCGAACACCGATTAAAATAACTTATTTTTAATTGCAGTTTAATTCTTATGATTGATACGATGCAAAGCCGTGCCCGATTTGTCGGTGGGTTTATTTTACTTTTACTTGGCGCTTGGGTACTGCATAGTTACCTAGATCTTTTAGCTTGGGCTGTGGTGTTAGCCATTTCTACGTGGCCTATTTATCAACGCTTACTTGTTAGTAGCATCTTAGAAGGTAAAGTTACTTGGATTGCATTAGGTTTAACGCTATCTATGGCGGCTTTAATTTTTGTGCCGGTGGGTTATGGTTTAAGTCGTTTAGTGGATGAAGCCCATTTATTAGGTCAAATTTTTAATAATGCTCAAAGTACAGGTATTCCTTGCCCTGCATGGGTAGAAAATTTACCTTGGGTGGGCGCAACTGCAAAGGTCTATTGGTTAAAACAATTAGGCAATGCCGAAGCCGCTAGAGCTTCATTGCATTGGATCGACAGTGGCAGCATTTTTAACTTTACTAAAGATTTTGCCAATCAATTAATTCATCGTTTCTTTGGTTTTTTAATTATTCTTTTGACCTTATTATTTCTTTACCAACATGGTGAAAAATTGGGTCAACAAATTATAGCCAGCAGTCGTAAAGTGTTTGGTGACAAAGGCTATAAATATACTTTACATGCTAACTCTGCAGTACGATCAACCGTTAATGGAATGTTAGTGGTTGGTGTAGGTAAAGGGTTATTAATGGGGGCAGGGTATGCTTTTGTGGGTTTAGATAACCCCGCTATTTTAGGTGCATTAACGGGTATATTTGCTTTGATACCTTTTGCCGCTAAATTGATTTTTTCTGCTTGTGCTCTAGTACTTGTTGCACAAGGTTATCCCCTTGAAGCTGCGGGTTTATTTACTTATGGCATGATATTAACCATGATTGCAGATAATTATGTGCGACCTGCGTTAATTGGTGGAGCCGTTAAATTACCATTTTTATGGACTTTATTAGGTATTTTTGGTGGTATGGAAGCTTGTGGCATGTTGGGATTATTTTTAGGACCTGCCTTAATGGCTATCCTCATGTCGATTTGGCGTGACTGGCTAAATGATTTAGATAATGCTAAATTATAATAGTTAGATTTTATCAATTACGCTTAGACAATTTCTATATCAATATTTATTTTATATATTGATATTTAATATAAATATCACGTCTATCTGTTCTTAATAACTTTGTATCTAGATGATATAAGCGTAATTATTTTTGAGTCAAACTGTCTATATCTCTTCAAGGTTTAAATTATTGATCTAAACCCTGAAGACACTTTTACAATATCCTGCTTATTTTTTTACACAAGCCGCAATAAAGGCGCTGCGTTTACTCCCTTTTAATTTCTTTACATCTGCTTGATGTTTACAATTTCTGAATTCTTGGTCTTTTGCTTGGTGAGTTACTTCTTCAGTTACTTCAACATCAGTTCTTACAACTGGAGTCGGTGTGGCTGGTGTCGCAAAAGTGTTGTAGCTTATTAAACCAATAGCGAGGGCAAAAAGTATAGCTTTCATTTTATTCTCCAAGTGAATTAACTATTTAATAAATTTTTAAGTGTATGTTTATGTTTGGTGCCTAACTAAGGCACTACCCATTTAGCATTATTTTCATCATATGCATGTGTATCAACGTTATATTTGATAATGTACGCACCTTTCGAAGCAAACACTTGATCGTTACCAAGACTAATACGTGGATATGAACTAATACTTTCACGTTTTGCTAATAAATTAACATCCATTCCATTTTGAATATTAATAGGATTTAGTTTAGTTTTATCATCCGGAGTCTGGATTGCTTTAGGTCGCCTTCCACCTCCACCCATCATTAATGTTTGCACTTCTTCTTGAACCTGCATTGAATCACGCATGGATAAACTAGCCTGTGCTCGTTCTATTAAATAATCCGTATAGAAATTATTTAGCATAGAGGTAATCATCCATGAGTATGAATTAAAGGCAAAATAAACTTCGGATTGCAATTTTTCGTCTACCAGTGGTAATGCTCTATGTTTTAACCAACCGTTGAATCTTAGAAGATTTAATGCACGTAATTTTGATAATTCTTGTTTTTGAATTAAATAAATATCGTTATTCCAATTATCTGGCAATTTAGGTGCAACTTCACCTGTGAAACTAGTTGATAAATAGACGGCCGCTGTAAGTTTCGGTGATCGCTTAAAAAGTTGCTCTATTTCATCTTTTGTAAGCCAAGCGATGACAATATCATCAGCTTGTAATTGTGACAATTTATCGTTTAATAGTTGTGTGTTATTTAATTGCTCAGCGCCTACTAAATCAATAATTTCAATATTATTAGCTTTATTATCAATAAGAAGATGTGTACTTTCTGACGCTTTAAGTGAATTAAAAGTATTATTTACTAATTGCAAAATTTTATGCGGTTTGTTTTTTTTGTGTAGAATTTCATTGACTAATACTTCAGCATCTAACGCTATCCCTTTCGTAAAGAATAAACTATATTTCAGATTTTGATTTTGTGATGGAACAGTCTCGATACTAGGCAGCCAACAAACAACTTTATTGGTTTCACAGAAATCTTGAATGGGTAACCACTCATCATCAGAAAGCCCAGATAATAAACTAAAAACCGGTGTCTCTTGTTGCCATTTATCGAGTTGAGATTTCCACGTTGAACTCGGACCTTTTAGTTCCCAAACCTGTAGTTTCCATAATTTTCTGTTATTAAGTTTGCGCTCAATAATAGGGATTCTTTGCCTGTGCCCAGATGAAACATTGGCATTATGGGTGTTTAATAGATTTGTTAAGGTATCTAAAAATATTTTTTTTCTTTGTGCACTTACATTTGGAGTTAATACAGTGGCTAAATGTAAGTCGGTATCGGAAACACCTGGAGATAATTCCGTAGATAAAGTTTTCAAGTAAGCACTAACCGCTAATAGTTGCTCTTTATTGAGATTATATTTGGGCATTAATGTGCTTAAAACTCGCCCCGTATTATGTTTACCTAAACGTAATGCTTCTGAAAATGTTTGATTGTCGTAAGGTTTAAGTTGAGTTGAGAATTGTTTGTTAAAGCGTTTGTCATATTGCACCACAACTGCTCTACCCGTCCCAAATAAAGCGTGGCCAGTAATAGGTGGTATTGCTTCATTACCTTCTACACCACCTAAACCAGTATTTTTATGACAATTAATACAACTAGCTTGATTACCAGATAATTTAGTATTTCCAGCGCCAATTGCAGTTATGGATTCACCATTCATTAGTCGTCCAGAATTATATATCGACTGACCTAACTTAACTAAATTACTGTTATATTCCTCATTATTGCTTGGTGTTGCTAAGCAAATAATGGGGAATAAATTGATACAAATTAATAATAGTAACCTATTTAAATGCATCTTAAGGCTTAGTATAAGCAACAGTACTTGAATTACTTTCACCTGCTTGGTTAACGGCTACCACTCTAAACACATATTGTGTTTTGGCTGGTAATGCTGTTAGATTTACCGTAAATGCACCTGAGTTTGCTAAGCTATTAATTTTAGGTTTTGGATTCGGATTTAGATTATTCAATAATATATTGTCTGGAATTACAATAAAGTTGCTTTGACCTACCTTGTTAGACGCATCTTTATAACTGCCAACTACATTATTAGTTTTAACAGCGTACTCTACTCTAAAACCTATTTCATTAGCGGGGTTACCATTAGTTAATACCCCATTTTTATCACTACCATTGATAGGGGTTGCATCAGTCCAAGTTAATTTACCCGTTGTGGCGTTTAATGTCACATTAGTCGGTGCTGCCGGTAATGTAACTTTTTTGGGTAAAAATATCATAGGTCGCATTAAGTCATTTTCTTCATGACCTAAAATGTGACAGTGATAAACATATTCCCAACCGAAGTTTTGAATATCATTGACTACGCCTGGCACAGTACCTGATACGGGTGGTATTAAAGCACCTGTAGTTAAATCATATTGCTGAAATGCTAAAGGCACAGCGTTAGGTGGTACATTATTTGCAACATAATTTGGGTTTAATGAAGTGTTGGTTGCATCTCCGGGATTCATTGTTGGATCCATTAAACGTACACTGTCTGGTAAACCGAATGGCAATACAGGCGTTTTAGGTTTCAATGCCACAATGGTGTCTTGGAAAGGCCAGTTTTGCACATTCTCTTTCCAGCCGGCTTCATAAGGAAGAGGATTGATAATTTGTCCTGTTAAATGATCCACACGTGCAATAACTTGTACGCTAAATAAATGGATATGTATTGGATGATTATCAGCATCATTATTTTTAATTAACCAATACTGTACTTTACCGTCTTCAACTATATCAGTCGGTTTATCAATATAAGCCATTGGTGTAGCGCCATTTAATAAGGGTAGTTCTAATCCAAAATTAGCAATTAAACGACCAAAATTGACATCAAAGCCACCCTCAATAGTTTTAGTTTTAACATTAAGGTTTTTATGCGCAGCTAACCATTGAGTTAGGGTTTGCGTAGTCATTTTGCCATCAGCCACAATATTGTTTTCAATATGAGGATCTGCTTTCGCAGCATACACTTTCGGCAGCACAGTTGCTAAAGCGCCACCGGTGCCTTTAGGGTCATAAGTTGCTGCAGGTGTTGTGTTAGCAATCTTAATTTGCATGACTGTGCGTGTGTTAGGCCCAAAACCAGCGAGTGTGGTATTAGACCCACCCACACCGCGCAAATCAGCGTTGCCTGTGTAATAGTCATAACGACTATCACCATCAGGTACGGGCGCACTAGAATCATTATATAAAATCAGTGTTTTACCGGCATATTTTGAAAAGTCGATAACAGCCTCACCCCGTTCTGCTGGTGCAATATACCAGTCCCCAGCAGTTTCAGTGGTACCGGCGTAGCTCATTGTTTGGGGTTTAAAAATAACCGGTGCGGGTAATAACCCGCCTTCTGTACTAAAACGTATAACAGATGGACCGGCTGTTGCTGGATCTGGAATCCCCCCATCTCTGCCAGGAATTGTTTGCAAAGTAACAGCAGCGCCTGAGCCAGTGGCATCCGTTATTTTAACTTGCGGATTTGAATAACTAGAACCTGGGTTAGTTATAGTGATACCCGTAATAACACCAGTTGGACTGATTTGTGCAGTCGCTGTTGCGCCGCTGCCATAACCATTCAGGTCAGTTATGACGACCTGTGGGGCTTTGTATTTTTTACCGCCGTTAACAATAGTGATGGTACTGGGTATTAACTCAGGTACTAATTTAATTTCAGTATTAGTTCTACCGTCACTACTGGTGACCGTTGGATCTGCTTGCCACAAGGATAAGTTAAAATATCGATCATTTGAACCGTTTAAGAAGCGAGCTCTATAGGCTTTGGGTTGCAGGGTAACCGTTGGATAAGCAACCCCATTCACTAATGGTGTATCCATGTAAGCTTCTGGGCCGACTGATACATGACCGTATTCACCACTAGGTAACGGTAAAACACTGGTAAAAGGTGTCGTGGAAGCAGTTGGACCATAATCCCAGCGACCGGCATCATTTATTTCTGGTGGATTAATGGGTGTTTTGGTTAGTAAATCAGTGTCAATTAAGTTAGGTTCATAAACATGTGGATACCATAGATCGCCAGGCGTTCCCCAGTGTGCTTGATCCCATTTACTGTCTTGTGTTTGAATATCACTGGCCACAAAAGTTTTATCTTGTACAACAATAGGTAATACATCTGTTGGCAATGCAGTTGCTAATAAAGCTTCCTCTGTTGGGTCAATGATAAAATAGGGTGCTGCTTCGCCAATATATGCATTTTGGCGTGTTAAACCAAAAGTATGATCGTGGTACCACATAAAGCGTTCACTTTGATCATTTGGCCAATATACGGTTTGAGCGATATCGCCAGGATAGGGCATATCAGGAACGTTGTTAAAGCGACTACCGTGTTTTAAACTTGGATCTATTAAATTACTGGTTTCAGGTGTAAACCATTGATGTGGAGTACCGTCACTGATCCAAGGTGAGTCTCCCCCATGTAAATGAATAGAAGATCGGTTTTGTGGATAGGTTGCTAAAGGTATCGTTGAATTACCCGCGCCAGGTAAAGATTCATCCACAGGTAAGAATAAATCACCATGTCTATTTACTTGACCATTTTCAATGGTTGCACGGCCTTTAGGTAATAAATTGCTGAACTTTACTCGAGTTGCAACTCCTTTAGTGGCCACAATTAAAGGTCCAAAATAAAGCGGTTTTTCCAAGCCTATGGCGGGTACCATGACAGGATTTCCAAAGTTATCTAAATCTAAACTGTGATCCCAAACGCCATTAACTAGCCCTTTTTCTCTAGGGATAAATATTTGAGTACCATCAGGGTATTTTAAGGCTAGGGAAGACTTAGAGGTACTATTAGGCATTTGATTATTAGTGGTCTTTCTATCAATTTGCACATAACCACGCAGAGTTGTGGCTTTAGGTAAATCACTGTGCATTTTTTGACTGTATTCAACTATCGCTAATTCATAATAGCTTGAGCCTGGATAAGAAGCCGTATCACTCACAGCTACAGGAATATAGGCCCCCGCAGTTTTTCCATCAGCAAATTTATTTGCACCTGCAGGGGTAAATCCTGGAAGTGTATCAACAAATTTTCTTAATGTTGGGCTGTTTGCATAATAGGTAGGAATTAATCTGCCTGCGTTCGGACAGGTATTGCCCGTAGGTAAAACACCACCGGCGCAAACTAAACCGGGACCTGCATCAACGGTGTGTGTTCCAAATAATCCTAAACTCATCATAACCGCTAAAGATAAGGACTTAAGCTCTAAGGTATTGTTATTATTGTTACGTTTTTTAGTATTCATAATGTACTTTCCTAGTAAAGTAAAAATTTTTTAGCGAGTAATTCGAGTATGATTTTATATATTTTAACAAAATATCATTTACTGTGAATATACCCGATAAATATTACAATACAAAGTAATTTTTCATATAAATACTTGAAAAGTTATCAAATTTATCTAATGTTAAATTTCGTTAATGATTTTTATAAATGAAATGTAACATTCTATTTTTGATAAAAATTTAGGTTGTTTTTTTATATTTTTATGATTTTAAGAGCTTTTTTTAAAAAAAATTACAATATGTTTTATTATGCTCAGCGTTACATTACTTTATTAAAATTTTTTTATGTAAATTTCATTATAGTGAACAAATTTTTTAATATGGAATTATGAATAGTCATTAGCTTGTATCAATAACTGTGCTGCACATTTGCGGCAAAAAATGTTTGTATTTTTTTAGCTATAGCAACTGTAATCGGAATTTTATTAATTCATGTACTGAATAGTGTGGCTATTATTGTAAATAAGAGACTTATTTATAGTATGAATGTTGTTTATCGAAGTGATCTTTATCGACTTCTTTTAGTTTCTGCTTGTAGATTATAAAAAAAGTTAAGTCTTTCATTTAGTATTGATGAAAGTTGGAAATTTAGTCCAGGTGAGGATTGCGCTAATTTTAGTTGCAGTATGGCATCTTGAGTTTGGCCCATGGCAAAGTAATATTCGGCAATATAACGATGCGATTCTGCGGGTTGATGTAAATCACTATAAGCTTGCCCGAGTAACTCCCAATAAACTGGAATACGTTGAATTTGATAACTTATAGATAATAATAAGGTTCTGGCTAGATCTGGGTTTTTTACCTTTAATAAAGATGCAATATATTCTAATTTTATTGCATCATTATCAGGGAATTGATTGACTAATTTTTGATATCGATTGACTGCCAACGCATAGTTATGCGAATCGAAAGCTGTTCTTGCTAAAGCGCTTGCATAATGGGATTGCTCTGGGTAGTCGTGGGTTAAGCTTTGGAATATTGTTTCTGCTTCCGAATATTTTTCTAGTTTTAAGGCAATTAAACCTAAACCATATTTAGCAACCGTGCGTTGTTCGACAGTGCCTAATGTTAATCTGGAATTAAAATAATCTTTGGCAACGACGGTATTAAGATCAGTATCTGATATGACCTTTATTTTAGCTTTAATAAGTTGATAGCTTAAGGAATCGGGATATTGTTTATAAGGATAAGTTTCTGCTCGACCTCTAGAATCAGAAATACGCGACACCGTTACGGGGTGAGTTCTTAAAAATTCTGGTACGGCTTGACCATAATAACGTGTTGCTTGTTGTAGGCGTTCAAAAAATGTTGGCATACTACGTGGATCAAAATGAGAAGCCGATAAAGTTTGCATACCTACACGATCGGCTTCTTCTTCATTTTCGCGGGTGAAATTAATCTGAAACTGGATATTACCGCCCATAATAGCCATGATTGCTGCTTGACCCATTTGCGGTGATTGTGTGCCCAATAAAATAGCAGCTAACATGCCCGCTGCGCTGGGTATTGATAACCTACCAGCGGCTTCTGCAGCACGGAATAAATGTCGTTGTGTGACGTGAGATATCTCATGTGCCATAACTGAGGCAAGTTCACTTTCGGCTTCGGTCATCAATATTAAGCCTGAATTAACCCCTATATATCCACCTGGACCAGCGAATGCGTTGATATCATTTTCCATAACAACAAAAAAATGAAAAGGATGACTAGGGGCGTCAGAATTTGCAGTTAATTTTTGGCCAATAATTTGAATATAATCTTGTATCTCAGGGTCTTGGCTGATCATAATTTGTGAATGCAAGCTTCTGAAAAACTCTTCACCAAATTCCTTTTCTTCCGCGGGTGAAATTAATGTCCCCGATGAGTCACCCATATCGGGTAATTCAATTTTTGATATTTCTTCAGCATGTTGTATTGCTGGTAATAGCAAAAGGCAAATTACAATGGATATTTTTGTGCGTTTAAACATTTAATCTCGGAGCTATATTAAGAACGTTTTTTTATAAGCTGTATTATCAGCTTTTTATTATAGAATAAGATAATTTTATAATAAATCACCTCCTAAATTATACGTACTCATTTATCCTAATGAAATTTAGTATTCAAGTTAATGGCAGTCCATATCATAATCAATCAAGTCTCCTAGCTTTTAAGTTTGTAAAGCAAGCATTAGAATTAGGGCATGAAGTCATTAGAGTATTTTTTTTTCATGAAGGCGTATTTAATGCTTTTAGATATGCTACACCTTTAGACGATGAGTTAAACCTCACTAAACTGTGGGGGCAAATAGCTATTCAATATGAGGTTGATCTGGTTATTTGTATCTCAGCGGCTCAACGAAGAGCCTTATTATCGAGTGATGAATCTAATAGACAATCTAAACAAGGTAATGATGTTGCGGATGGTTTTAGAATTTCTGGTTTAGGGCAATGGGTTGAGGCATCATTGCTTGCAGATAGATTTATTGTATTTGGTTAAGATAATGAAGAAATATTTGTTTGTTCTGGGTAAAGCGGCACATAGTGGTTGTTATCTACAAGAAACATTGGATGTTATTTTAACGGTTGCTGCATTTGATCAAAATGTAGCAATATTATTGTTGGATGATGGGGTGTTTACTATTAAAAATGATCAGCAAGCATTACGTTATGGTATGAAACAAACTATAGATATATTTTCTGTACTTGAGATATATGATGTGACTGAAATATACGTTGAAGTGGAATCCATACAAAAATATGGTGTTGAGAAATTAGATAAAAGTTTCAATTATCAGCTCATAAATAGACAAGATATCAATAAACTACTCGATAAATATGATGTAATTTATAGCGGTTAATACTTAGCTTATACCCATGTTGTCTTCTTTATTACTCGCCATTCTTTTATCTATATCAGCTAAGACACCATATAATAAATGTGATATCCCCGTGTACATAAAAAACATTGTAAACTGATTATCAATTGCCACTGTATTGATCTCGCCGTAAAACTCCATTGATCCAATCATTAATATTAAAAAAAATCCAACTGGCATCATTAATCTAAAACTTTTGGTAATCATGCAATAAAACAAGATGACGCATTCGGTTAAAGCCAGATAAATCATAATCATTCTTAAATTATTATCTAATGCACCATATAAATCTTCATTAAATACAAATAATGAATATTCATCTGAAAAACATAAAAAGCTCAAGCTGACTAATAATACAACTGCACAATAAAAATTCAGCTCAACTAGTATTTTTAATAAGGTATATTTATTAAAACTCATTTTGACCATACACATGTTTAAACTAAAAAAGACCCTCCTTGAAAACGTTAAGGAGGGTTTACAGAGGAGGACAGGGTATAATTGTCATTTACAGACATTACATATTCAATTCTGTTGTTCTCATAATAGTATTTGTAACCATGAAAACCTTGTAATAAATTTACCTCTAGTATTATTTTTGTCAAACAATACTTGAACAAAATATGTACAATAATTAAATGACAAGTAATTAATTTTATATACGAGGGTTTCCTTTTGAAAATATTGTTAACCGGTGGTACTGGCTTTCTTGGGACTGCATTAGTAAAGTCATTTCTGTCTAAAGATTATGAAATCACACTAGTGAGTCATAATTTAGAAAAATTTCATAAACAATTCGCAGAGAAGGTTAATGTTGTAGAGCATTTAAATGACATTAATGCGGATGATTACTTTGATATTATTATAAACTTAGCAGGAGCCCCCATTTTTGGAGCACTATGGACGGATAAGCGAAAGGCAATAATCCGAGATAGCCGTATTAATTTAACGGCTAATTTGGTTGATAAAATGGCCGAGTTAAAAATCAAACCTAAATTATTAATCAGTGGTTCTGCTATTGGCTTTTATGGGGAGCAAGGTTCTAATATAGTGACTGAGGACACCTCAGCCACTCATGATTTCTCGCAAGAATTGTGCGCTGATTGGGAAAATAATGCGAATAAAGCTATAAAAATAGGTGTAAGAGTCTGTTTAATTAGAACTGGGTTAGTTCTTGGACCTCAAGGTGGTTTTTTACAGCGTATGTTGCTCCCTTTTAAAATGGGCTTAGGTGGCACATTAGGTACTGGAAATCAGTGGATGTCTTGGATACATATCAAAGACTGGATAGCCATCGTCAATCGAATGATTTTAGACGATGATATGCAGGGAGCCTATAACGCAACAGCTCCCAATCCTGTTACAAATAAAGAATTTACTAAAGTATTTGCGAGTTGCTTAAATAGACCCGCATTATTACCTTTACCGAGTATTTTTTTAAAGTTATTACTGGGTGAGATGTCTTTGTTGTTATTATCTAGCCAACGCGTATTACCTAATAAATTAGAAATGCTAAAGTTTAAATTTGAGTATTCTGATTTATCACTAGCACTAAAAGACGTAGTGCATAATTCTCATGAATAAATTAAAAAATCAAATTAATCCGAATAAATTATTACTCAGTAAATGGACCGCAGTAAAACCTTTGAATAAAGAAAAGCATTTTATTGTCGTTAAAGTTAATTTGGATGAACAAGACCTTATTTCCACTTGTATTCTTGAAGCTTTAATAAACAAACGAGAAATAGTTATAAATTGGCAGTGCTTGCAAGATCAAGAAACATGGTTAACAGGTTGGCAATAGGTGAGCAGATGACTATTATTTTCTAAACAATTATATGTGCTTTTAAGATTGTATCTTAGTGAATAACTCTATAAAATCCTATTAGTTATGGCTGCATATGCCAAGCTTTCTTTGATTTAACTATTAAGAGAATCTGTATTTATACCTATAATAATATTTGGAGAGGAATTTATGTTTAAAATTCGTTTGTTAGTTTCTGTAATTGCTTTAATAAGTTCACTATCAGTTGCAAACGCTTGGGAAGCTTTACCAACTTCGGCACCTGCACCGGCTGACAACCCAACTACTGATGAAAAAGTAGAGCTGGGTAAAATGCTTTACCATGACCCTCGATTATCATCTACGGGCACTGTTTCCTGTGCATCTTGTCATAATACAATGTTAGGCGGTGAAGACAATAGACCTAATTCAATGGGTGTAAATGGTCAAACCGGTGGCCGAAGTGCACCAACAGTTTGGAATGCCGCATTTAATGCGGTTCAGTTTTGGGATGGTCGCGCTGCAAGTCTTGAAGCTCAAGCTGCAGGCCCTGTTACAAACCCAATTGAAATGGGCATGAAAAGTTGGGATGAAGTGGTCGCTCGTTTAAAAACTATTGAGGGCTATCAAGTTGCTTTTGAAGCAGCATTTGGTAAAAATGAAATAACTAAAGAGAATGCTACAAAAGCAATTGCTGCTTATGAAAGAATTTTAATTACACCTTACAGTCCTTATGATCGTTATGTAACGGGTGATAAAGCAGCATTAACTGCACAACAAATTCGTGGTATGGAAAAAGTACAATCTTTAGGTTGTACCTCTTGTCACAGTGGTCCAGCATTTAACGGTCCAGGTATGTTCCAACCATTTCCTATCCACAGCAACCCTGTTTATGCAGCAAAATATCATTTTAAAGATGATAAAGGTTTAGCCGCTGTGACTAAGAAAGAAAGTGATGAACATTTGTTTAAAGTGCCAACTTTACGTAATATTGCATTAACTGCACCTTATTTTCATAATGGCGCGGTAAAAACTTTGGACGAAGCTGTCACTGTAATGGCTAAAACACAATTAGATAAAGAACTATCTAAAGATGAAGTTGCTGATATTGTTGCTTTTTTAAATGGTTTGACAGGTCAATTCCCTAAACAATCTATGCCTGTGTTACCTGCAACTCCTGGTTCTACTTTTAACTAATCAAAAATTAGGGTAGGGGGGATTAATTACCCTCCTACCTTAAAATCATTAAAACCCGTCACAAGATAAATAGTAAATATCTTATCTACCATTAACTATTATAAAGAGAAATCTATGAGTAACGTGTTTAGCTTTACTGGAACTGTAGGTAAAGATGCTGAAGTAAGATATGCCCCATCAGGTATGGCCGTTTTAAATGTTACGGTCGCAAACAATATTGGTTTTGGTGACAAACAACAAACATTATGGGTACGTGTTGTGCTTTTTGGAAAAAGGGCAGAAGGTCAGTTACAAAATTATTTAAAAAAAGGTCAGCAAGTTTTTGTATCGGGAGAACTATCACAAAGTGAATACACTGGAAATGATGGTACAACTAGAACCAGTTTAGAACTCACCGCTAATGTTATCGATTTAATTGGCAAGAGAAATGAATCGAGTCAGGGTGGGGCAACTATTCGTGAACAGCAGAGGTCTTCAAGTCAACCATCAAATGTTGATACTTATGATGCGCCGTATGACGATGATATCCCTTTCTAGATTTTTAACTATCATCACAGACTAAAGCTTTAAAATAAGTCCATGTAATATTGGACTTTTTTTATTATAAAAACTATTCTAATTAACTCTAAAGAAATATTTACTCTGATTTAATAGTTAGTTGACCATTTTTATCAAAACTAAAACGATTATCTAACCAACCTTTACCGAATAAAGTCAGTACGAAATCGTAATAATGGTCTGGAGATGAACTATCAACAATAAATGATTTAGTAGATACAAATTCTTTAGCAAGGTTTAAATTATTCGCACTGGTTAAAATAGGCAAAACAGCAGAATTAAATCCGTTAGGTATGCTACCCACTTGTTTTTTTAATTTAATATCATAATATTCGTATACATTTTTGTCTTTTATTATTGTTTCAAGAAATGGAGAATAATGTGCAATTAATGCTTGTTTATCTTGATCATCATTGTTTAACATTCCTAGCCATAAATAAACTCGAATAGCATTGTAGCCACCGACATTTCTATCTTTATTATTAAGTAATATTTGATTAACTTCATTAAACAAAACCCAATCTACTGCATACCCAAGTGGTGATGAGGAGTATAAAAGTTTAATACAATTATTAGTTATCTCTTGCCATGGAGAGTGTGGATAAAGCACAGAAAATCTTCTTAATATTTGGATGGGTAGGTAACTAGGATTAAGTTTCCATGTCTTTTCATCAACATTAAAACCTTGAGCACCTGGTAGTAACATCCAGCCAAAATTTGTAATGTAAATCGATTCATTTTGTAATATTTGTTTAGAAAGTAAATACGCTAAGGATTTATATTCGAAATTACCCCATAATCGACCAGCTTCACCAAGTACATAAGCAATCCATAAGTCAGCATCCGCAGCAGAATTTGAATCCAAGACCATTAATTTTTTTGAGTTCTTATCAATGCCAGTTGACCAAACGGGCAAGTTTTTTGCTAAATCGTGATTAGAAAGATTATTTTCTGTCCATTCCAAAATATTAGAAAATGTTTGCTTGTCATTTGCAACGAGTGCAAAAAAAAGACCGTAGGCTTGGCCTTCAGAAGTAGTGATCATTTGGTCAGTACTTCCATCAATCACTCTTCCATCTGGACTTATATAAATAGATTTGAAATGTTCCCATTCAGGCCATGAATTAGAGGCATGAATAGCAGATGAAAAAATATACAATAATGTTATTAAAAATGTTTTCATAATCAATTAGTCGTCAAAACGGTGTAAGCGAACATAGGCTGCATATTTTAATAATCGCCATATTACGAGTATTATTAATCCCGTCATTAATAGTGTTAAAAAGGCGAGTAATATGGGGCTATCTGCGAAGTGAAACCAAATTAATTTATGGAGTGGTAACTCACCAATAAAATAAGTTTTACCTTCCTGCACACTAATTATATCTTCGCCCTTGAAAAAGGTAGCTGTACCAGATATTTTCCTTTGTTTGTTAATAAGAATTGATGTAATATTTTTTAATTGTGAAGATTCGGTTGCAATAACAGCAATAGCACTTTTATTTTTATGCCATGGTGATTCAAATCCAATCAATGCACCCAAATGACTTTTATTGTCGAATTCGACTTGTTTGAAAGCTTCACGATTATTGATGAGCGAATTAGGTTGAACTAATGTACTGGTATTATCACTATCTACACGCATTGGTAGTGTGATTGATTTTTTGATTTCAGTAACTATCGTATTAGGCCATTCTTTTTCATCGGCTTTAGGCATTAAATCTGCTGGAAGTAGGCCTATGATTAAAAGATCTTTCTTTTCGATACCATCAAAAGGAGCTGAGTTAAATAATGTAAATTTTGTTGCTGTTACACCGGTAGACGAGCCCATTGCACCTAAAATTTCTAAATAGGCCTGTGTTTCATTAATAGTTGGATTTTTTGGTAAATAGATTGCTGTATCTGATAAATCTGCTAAGCGGGTAAATGGAAAGCCTAAATTTGCAAATGATTTTAAATCAGGCATCGCCATATAATGAGGGAATCCACGTAAATCTAATGTAGAATCCGCATCAATCTCACCATACATGTAATTGGATGTCATTACTGTGCAATTACTGTCTTCAGGTTTGGTATATTTAAATTCAAATTGGATTTTATTTTTTGCACCTAGTCTAAATCCAGGTATCAATATTTCATTTTTAACGCCAAATACTAAGTCATCAACAAAAGGAATTCTTAGTTTGTCATATTCAGATCCATCACCCACCCCTTTTTCTGTAAGAGGGTAGCCTTGAATAAAAAGATCATTAACTTTAATTGATAGTTGTGAATCATCACCCTTCTTAATTGGCGAATATCTATATCGAATATTAAGCGGAATACCTCTGCTTCTCCATGTAAATAAATCTGGTGCTATATTGAAATTAATAGCTATTTCCGGTGGAGTTCTACCGTTTACCTGTAAGTCTTTTGGGTTTTGTATTAATTCTTGTAGATGGATTTCTCTATCAGTTTGAAGCCAATAAGGTGCGTCGTAAGGCACTCTTGGTGTGATTTCATTGACATTATTAATTTCTGCATAAGAACCTGCAAGAATTGTTGATCCAGTTGTCAATCCTTCTATAGCGGTACGTAAGTCACTTTTATCTCTTCCTAAAATCAATAATAATTTGATATATGGATTGTTTGGATGCGTAATCAACTGAACCGTTGGTTTATCAACAACAGGGTAATCTTTTATAAAATCTGGTCTATTTGAGTTGGTGGCAAATACAATTGCATGTTTGTTTGATAATTCATTGATAAGTACTGGGAATGAAAGACCTTGCCATTTAGCAAGTGATCCAAAATAAGACGCAATTATTCCAGCGGCTTCGATACTTTCATCACGTCCATTTTCTGGAAAAATAAAGGGTATTTCTAAAGAACTAAAATCACTTATATCAAAAAACGGTTTGGGGAAATGACTGAAGTCATTTTGAATGGGTATTGCTTGTGCGGTAATATTTAATTTACTTTGATTATCAATTTCAAACCACATACTTGCTAATGCAGGACTCGCGCAGTTTATATTTCTATAAGCAACAAACTCAAATGAAATTTCATTATATTTAGTTAAATATCGACTGTCTAATTCAAATATTTTGTTTTGTCTAATACCTCCTTTATTAGGTTCAATGGGTATAAATCCAGCTATTTGATTGTTTAATAGAACTTTTACATGAGATACATCTGGCGATAATGCAGGTGAATAGATATAGCTTAGTTCTAGTTTCGCACTGGTAATAATTTCATCAAGTCTTGAACCAAAATCAATTGATGCTTTAGCTAAATTACCCTCAAGTTTAATAGGAAAACGAGCCCCCATCTGTTCAAATGTATATGAATCATCGGCAATAGGCGAGTTATTTAAAATATAAGGTGTATTGTCTTTAAAGTAGTTACGTTGTGCACTGTTAACATAAGGAATGTATAGTATTAGAAAAATACCTAATAGAACATTTACCGTTAATTTATTAAAATTGTATTTTAATTTTTGTCTAATCATTGCCAAATGCTATCGTCGTGAATGTTCTTAGGAAAAAATGTTTTAATAGTTCTAATACATTTATTTACTTTATAAAAATGTTTTGTAAATTTTTTGGGTAGGGATCTAGCTAAAACTATATACCCCTTTAGCCCAACATTAATAATTTCTACAAAACTATTTAATGGCTTATCAATAGAAAAATTATCTTCCCAGGTAATCCATGCATCTGATCTAGAATAATTACATTTAATAAAATCAGATATCTGCTTATATGTTAAATGATCAAATACTCCGCCAATATATTTACCATTGATATTCGCAATTTGAATTGGAAAAATAAACTCTCTTTGTCCTCTTGATAATATCACATGTATGTGTTCATTTTTATCAAAACCTATGTTGCTTCGTTCAAATTCTATACCTAAGCCGGAATTAGAATAATTATTCATTTTTGCTTGAAATAAATGCCCTGATTTTTTTCTAATTATGACATCAGTATTTACTTCAATACGGTGATGTAATCTAGTTTGTTTAGTTTCTTGCGCTACACTAATTGCACCACCCAATACTAATAAATTATATAGAGCCCACAATATATTTAGTATAACGGTATATACTTCGTCATTTGGCCCCCATATCATTCTGTAAATACCAAAACTGATACCGATTATATTTAATATTATTAGAACGATATATGGTTTTGAAACCGTCAAATCAAAAAACTCATCATTTATAAGTCCACCTTTAGAAGTAACATTAAAACTTCCTAACTTAGGTTTAAATAATGCAATTGTTGTTGGTATTGCTATGTACCATGCTAATACGGCCTCATAAATCTCCGACCAAAATGAGTAGCGATGTTTTCCATGCATATATGAATTTGCTAAGTT
>CAJADF010000133.1 GCA_903938485.1 uncultured Methylococcaceae bacterium | reverse complement strand
GCATACGCATCCTCAACTTCCCAAATTGTGCCATCACTCAGTTTAAAAATATCTTTTTTAATACCTGCAAAAGGCGTGGGACTAACGATGGTTGAGTCATAACATTCTTGTGCCTTGAGTGGAATAGTAGAAACTAACATCAGCGCGACTAGGATTGCTTTTTCTCTAATATTTTTATTTGATAACATATTTATACCTTTCTCATTTATGGAATTTGGACATAAATATAATCAGATCTAACGACAGATTGTGACGCATATTTCTTTAAGGCATAAAAAAAGCCCTACATATTCATGTAGGGCTTTCTTTTAAATATGGCGCGCCCGGAGGGATTCGAACCCCCGACCGATCGGTTCGAAGCCGATTACTCTATCCAGCTGAGCTACGAGCGCATAAGGCATAAAAAAAGCCTTACACACAACATGCAAGGCTTCCTTTTATTTGGCTCCCCCGGACGGGCTCGAACCGCCGACCTAATGATTAACAGTCATCCGCTCTACCGACTGAGCTACAGGGGAATAATCTTTGTTTTCAATGGCGCGCCCGGAGAGATTCGAACTCCCGACCGATCGGTTCGTAGCCGATTACTCTATCCAGCTGAGCTACGGGCGCCTAATTGAGCCGCTTATTATCTTTTTTTTCTCGGTTTTAGTCAATCTTTATTTACAAAAATTAACTTTTAAATATGGCGGAGAGAGAGGGGTTCGAACCCTCGATGGGAGATAAAGCCCATACTCCCTTAGCAGGGGAGCGCCTTCAGCCGCTCGGCCATCTCTCCTAAAACACTTTATTCTTCAGAATCGGAGTCTGTTTGCTCTTTTTTGATTCTGTCGTAAATTTCTTCTCTATGTACGGATACATCTTTTGGTGCATTTACACCAATGCGCACTTGATTTCCCTTCACTCCAAGAACAGTCACAGTTACTTCGTCACCGATCATTAAAGTTTCACCTACACGACGTGTCAATATAAGCATGGTTTCTCCCTAACTGTCTATTATAAAACTACTAGTCTTGCGCAGCATCCGACTAAGATTGGCTATGATATCAGCTTTTTATTAGAAATAAAACCTCAAAGACTATTAACAATCTGATAAATTTCTAACTGAACTTTTCACAATTCATTCTTATTAATTGAATCAATCAGTTATTCTCTATACATCATTTACTCTATATTTCTACGCGGATCAAATGCATCCTGCACCGTATCAGCAAATAAATTAGCTGCTAATACTAAAGTAAACATAAATAAAAATGCCGCTGATAATGACCACCAAACGATAGGCTCTCTGGCCATTTCTAATCTTGCACCATTTATCATATTGCCCCAACTGTAAGTTGTGGAGTCCACTCCAATATTAATATAAGAAAGCACTGCTTCTGCTAATACTAAAGAGCTAAAATCTAACACGACCGAGATTAATACGATATGCATAACATTTGGCAGGATATGTCTAAATAATATCATACCTTTTTTAACACCCAAGGCCTTAGCCGCCTGAACATACTCCATTTCTCTTAGCTTTAAAGTTTCTGCCCTTAATAACCGACACAAACCCGTCCAGTTAGTTACTCCGAGTATTAAACATAAAAACAATAAGCGCGTATCTGCTCGCACGATTATGCTAGTAAATTCTTGTTCATGCCCTGCCATATAAACTTGCACCATTAATATGGATGCAGCAATTAACAACACACTAGGAATAGCATTAAGCGTCGTGTATACATACTGAATAATATCATCTACCCAGCCACCAAAGAACCCCGCCAAAATACCAAATACTATGGCTAAAGGTAACATGATTAAAGTAGTTAAGGTGCCTAACACCAACCCCGTTCGAATACTTTTTATGGCCTGATAAAAAACATCCTCTCCAACCTTATCTGTTCCAAACACATGATAATAGTTTGATAAATAAACTAAAAAATAAGCAACAGAAATAACCACCACGGCAACTTTTAAGGCTATTTTTAAACCAGGGCTTAACGATAACAGCGTCGTTTGTTTATTTGTACATTTATATCTGATGATTAAAAATCCCACTACTAATAAACTACAAATGACCAGCCCTTGCAATAGCCCTATAGCTAGCTTTTTTAATATATCTAATAGAAGCTGATGTTCTGGTAGATTGATATGCCGACCACCATGATCTAATCGTGGATAATCCCAGTGGACTGCTCCATCGGGAGACACAATAATCTCTTTGCTGTATAAGTGTGTTGAAAAGGGTGAAGAATAGGTCTTTTCTCCATGCTCTCTTAAATTTGAAGCCCAATAATCTAATGCACTGATAATTTCTGTATTTTTAGTATTACTCGGTCTAAAGTGTATTGAATCTAATAACCCAATAAATATAAAGAATAACAATATAACCAGAGCAGCAACCCCGACTTTACTCTGCACTATTTTTTGTATTGGCCTTTTCATTTGATCTTGCTTACGCATATAAATCACTAAACAAAAAAGACTGCTAAGCAATAAAAATATGAGTGCATCTGTCCACAATATTTCCACTAAGACAACCTCACTCTAGGATCAACTAAGGTATAAGAAATATCGGTAAGCAATAAGCCCAATACATAAAGCACTGAACCTAAAAACACCATTGAGCGCACAATAGCAAAATCTTGGCTATTAATTGCGTCTAATGTATAACTTCCTAAACCGGGAATACTAAAGAACGATTCCATTATCAAACTGCCCATAAATAATAGCGGCAATATGACTACCACTCCGGTTAATATAGGAATTAAAGCATTCGGTAACACATGTCTATACAAGGCCTGAGTTTCCGTTAAACCTTTTGCCCTTGCTGTTCTTACATAATCTTTTTCTACTTCTTCTAAAAACAAAGTTCGATACCAACGTATGCCCGACCCCGAACCTGAAAACACGCCAATTAATATTGGCAATATTAAAAATTTTAGCGCAGAAAATCCATCATCATAACCCGATATGGGCACCCACTTTAATAGCTTGGCAAATATAAATTGTCCACCAATAATGTAAAACAAGGATGAAATAGATAATAAAACAACACAGGATACGATGCCTGCCCGCTCTACCGCACTATTACGATATAACACCATCAACAACGCAAAACTGACATCAACAACCAGCCCTACTATTAAGGTGGGCAACGCTAAAACCAAACTCGGCCACATCCGCTCTTGTATATCTGCACCTATGTTTCTACCACTATCAGACACCCCAAAACGAAATAAAAATAAGCCTACTGATTTTTGATAAAAAATGGTTTGGGTAATTTTATCTTTGCTTTCAGCCTTTTCATTCCATAACAAGGGTAAATTATACCCATGCTGTTGCTTCCAATTGGTAATTGCTTGCTCTGTTACGCGTTTTTGTCCTAACTGCATCCGTGCCATATCGTCTGGGCTATTAACCACAAAGAATAATACAAAAGTGAGTATGTTGACGCCGATTAATAAAGGTATTGCATATAAAAAGCGGCGAATAATGTATTGAATCATCTTATTTCTCTCTTTCTATAACACGAGAAGATTAATTTAATCATGGCACTTAACAAGATGATCACACCGATAAAGATTGGCCATAACACCGCATGATTCCATAATTTACGTTTTTCAGCTCTACTTTCAATATCTAAGCGCGTGTATTTAAGACGATTATTCGCCATTAAATTAGGTTTTAAATTACTATACCAACTATGATACAAAGAAAAACTCTTGGGATGAAAACCAAATATCCAAGGTGAATCATGCCTGACCACTTCCTGTATTTGTTGAATAATTTGATAGCGTTCGGGAGTGTTATCCATATTACGCATCTTTTCAAATAAGCGATCAAACTCTGAACTCTGATAATTAACCGCATTCTCACCACCAAATTTCACTTTAGAATTTGGCCCATAAAGTAGGAAGAAGAAGTTCTCAGGATCGGGATAATCCGCATTCCAACCCCACACAAAAATCTGCTCATTTCCAGAGCGCATTTTTTCTTGGAAACGATTGTAATCAGTAGCCCTAATAACCAATTTAATACCGATCTTCTCAAACTGCTTACGATACCAATTCATCATAGGGCGGTCATCGGCACTGACTGAGGCGGTATCAAAATTAAGTATTAACGCTTCTTTGGTCTTTGGATCAATTCCATTGGGATATCCCGCCTCTGCTAATAACTGCTGGGCTTCTGTTATTCTTTTACGCTGTGCTTTATTATCTTTCCAGTTAAAAGCGTAAGAATTAATACCCTCCCTACCCTCTGCAAATCCAAAAATACCCGGTGGAATAACGCCTTGCGCAACCACACCTCTACCATTTCTAAATATCGAGATAAATTCATCGTAATCCACGGCAATTGAAATGGCTTGACGTAACTTCCTTGCTCTTTCAGCATATCCTCCCACCGTTGCATCCAGCATATTAAAACCCATGTAAAAATCTGAAGTTTCAACTAAGGTTTGTAATTGAATACCTTTATGCTTCATAGATTCAGTTAATGCCACACCGCCAGAACCGGTAAATTGAATGGCCTGATCAAAACTATCAGAAGCGATACCAGAGGCATCATAATAACCCTGTAAGAACTTATTCCAGTATGGAATAGTCTCTTTTTCCAGCATAAAAACCACTTTGTCTATGAATGGTAATTTTTTACCCGCATCCTTTAACAAGCCAAGTTGTTGATCATCCCTTTCACCTTGAGAAGGGTATGTTTCCAGATGAAAATTAGGATTCTTTTCCAATATCATCCGCCGATTGGGGTTGTTTTCTGCTAAAAAATAAGCTCCCGTTCCAATAGGGTACCAATCTAAGGTTATATTTTTATCAGCTAAGCCGGGCTGGTCATAAAACACATCCGCTTCCCAAGGCATGGGGGCAAAAAATGGCATCGACAACCAGAACAGAAATTGCGGGTATTTGCCTTTAATACGAATACGATATTGATAAGGATTAATAATCTCTAGACCCGATAGAGACAAATTTTTGATATCAGTCTTTTTCTTGCTTGCAACTTGTTTAGAGAAATCATCAAAACCCACTATGTAGTTTTTCATGATCTCTGCAATCGGCGACTGAAGCTTGGGGTGTGCTAAGCGTTTAATTTGCTGAACATAATCTTCAGCAGTTAACTCTCGAGTGCCTACTTCTTTAAAGTCGCTTAAAGTTTTGTACGCCTGAATTTGCTCTACACTTAATTTATGATAAATGTACTCGCCTAATTCATTTTTAGCCAATGCGGGATGGGGTTGAAATTGAATGTTGGACTGAATGTTAAGCACATAATCGGTGTAAACAATCTCTTGCTCGGATGCATTTTCACCTAAAACTTTACCTTCTTTATTTAGATAAATAATGTCAGGCATTTTTGTCGCCGTTAATGGCGTTAATTGATAAGGCCTTTTTAAATAGTGATATTGAAAAAGAGGCTCATATATTTGCGCTATAAAGGCATATTCATTTTCACTATAAGCAATAGCGGGATCAAGATGCTTTGGACGCTCTGAAAATGATTGATATAAGACACTTTGCTTGCCTTCATCATCTGCATAGGGGTTATTAAGTTGTAAATCCTCACAACCGCTCAATAAAATAAACAGTATTGGGATAAGGTGGTTTCTCATCTTCATAAATAAAAAATGAACATTACTGAAAAGGCTTTAGATAGATTAATTGTAACCAATCGAGTCTTACACGTGTATATTTATAAATGTCTAAGCAAAAAAAAGGGAGCTAAAAAGCTCCCTTTTTATTTACGTCACTAACTTATTGTTGTTGTGCTTTTTTATGCACTTTAACATCTGCCGCTTTTTGTAAACTATTCAATACTTGATTGAAATCACTTTGACCAAATGCATTAGCTATATTTTTCTTAGCTAAATCCATTTGTTTTTTATCATCATCACTCATTACACCCGGCGTTACTTTTGACAATCTAACAACCACTTGCTCACCTGAAGACAATGCAACCACGAATATACTAGGCTTTTCACCAACAGGTTTCGCTGCTTTAAATACAGCCTCTGTTAAAGGTTCAGGTAATTTACTTTTAGCTCGCACTAATGCATTTTCTGTTTTAACTTCTAATTTATATTCTGCAGCAATATCTTTTAAAGCTTTACCCGCATCTAAGCTCGCTTTTATTTTTTGAGCCTTTTCTACAGCAAGTTTTTGAGCTTTTTCTTGTGCTAACATTAATAATATTTCTAATCTTACTTCATTTAATTCACGTTTAGCAGCAGACTTATGCTCTAACAATCTTAATACCACTAAATGCTCATTATTTTTCTCAATAGGCGCGCTGTTGTTGCCTTGCAGAATTTCTTCTGAAAATGCCGCACTACGTATTTTTTCTTCGGCAGCAATACCGTCACCGTTATCTTTAGTAAATAAAGCTGATTTTTGAACCGTTAAACCCAAAGCTTCAGATACCGTTTGCAAACTATCTGGATGCTCGTAGCTTAATTGAGTTAATTTTTCGCTGGATTCATAGAATGTATTTTCAGCTTGGGCTTTCTGATACGCTTTAGTTACATCTGCTTTTACGCTATCAAATGATTTAGTACTCGCTGGCACTAATTCTGTAACTTTAATTAAATGATATCCATATGATGATTTAATCGGCTCAGAAACCTCTCCCAATTTTAAAGAACTAGCAGAATCCTCGAAGGCTTTCTCCATTACACCCGCATTAAACAAGCCTAAATCCCCCCCTTTTTTAGCCGTTAATTTATCATCAGAAACTTCAGCCGCTAAAGCCGCGAAGTCTTTTTTTGCTAATTCTTGCTTTGTTTTATTTGCTTTATCTAGCGCCTCTTTTTCAGTCAATTTATCATTGATTGATATCAAAATATGACTGATCCTTCTGCGTTCAGGTGCAGAATATTGTTCCTTTTGTTCCTCATAAAAAGCTTTCAACTTTTCATCAGACACGGGTACTTTTTTAGCTAAATCTTCAAGTTTAAGCTCTACATACTCAACAGATAACTGCTCAGGTGTATGATATGCGTCTTGATGCTGCTGATAGTATGCTGAAATTTCTTCAGTTGAAGGCTGGCCCGGCGCGGGATCAAGACCAACGGTTATATAACTAATATCACGTTGCTGATTCTGAATTTTAAAGAAACTCTCAACATCATATGTAGTTGCAAAACTACTATCCATAACACTGTGTTGAAATTGCTCCATAATTAGAGCATTTTTGATTCTGCTTACAAACTCAGCAGAAGACAATCGTTGAGAACCTAATAAAGTTTTATATTGCTTATCACTAAATTTACCATCTACCTGAAAATAAGGTAGCGATTTTACAAAATCACGCGCTTCATCATCGGTTACAACTAAACCTTGTGAATGCACATATTGCAATAAGACTTCATCTTTAATTAATTTTTGCAATGCCTGTGCTTTAAGAGTTTGCTCATCTATACCCATGCCTTTTAGGTTTTGACTATATTGTTCATAAGCCTTATTAACATCTCGCTGGAAAAAATCTTTTGATCCAACTGAGGCAACCGATGACTCTCCCCCTGCATCTAGATAATTATTAATGCCCCACAAAGCAAAAGGCACACAAATTAATGACAAGATTACCCAAGCAAGGGCTCCCTGTGATTTTTCTCTAATTTTAGTCAACATAGATTAGCCTTAATGAATCAATATTATGAGCAAAAAAAAACCCCGAACCAATCTCGGTTCGGGGCTTTTGATTTTGGCGGAGTGGACGGGGCTCGAACCCGCGACCACCGGCGTGACAGGCCGGTATTCTAACCAACTGAACTACCACTCCAAAGTCTGGTGGGTGCTGAGGGGTTCGAACCCCCGACCCTCGCCTTGTAAGGGCGATGCTCTCCCAGCTGAGCTAAGCACCCGACTAAACCACTATTTTAAACAATTTATATCTAAAAGTAAACCTTAATAGTGGTTTTTTTATTTTGTTAAGCTTTGAAAGCTGCTCAACAAAGAAAAACTATTGTACAGCATCCTTTAAAGATTTTCCAGCTTTAAATGAAGGAATTTTTGCCGCTTTAATAGTGATTTCTTCACCTGTTTGAGGATTACGTCCTTTACGCTCAGCTCTTTCTTTTACTAAGAAAGTTCCAAAACCAACTAAAGCCACTGAATCACCTTTACTTAAAGCACCTGTTACTGCACTCAAAAAACCGTCTAAAGCACGACCTGAATCAGCTTTAGTTAAACCAGCAGATTCTGCTATTGCATCAATAAGTTCCGATTTATTCATTACTCCTCCTAAAGAAGTCAATTTTATGTTTATTATGAAAACGCTTATGTCTATTCTTATCCACGATTGCATGCACCAAAATAAACAACTACATTTATATCAATTGTAGCAAGAGACTGTCAAGCTTTATAAGCCTTGAGAGCCTATTTTTAATGGCTTTGTCATAATAAAGCAATAAAACTAATGCGCCATTTGTCCGGATTGCAATACTTTCATTGAATCCGTATCCATTTTAGTTATTTCTTCATCAGTTTTTTTAACTGTTGGCACAGGAATATATTGCAATGCTACCGCCAATACCTCATCAATCCAGCGCACTGGAATAATCTCTAAGTGCTGTTTAATATTTTCAGGTATTTCCACTAAGTCTTTTTCATTTTCAGCTGGTATAACTACAGTAGTAATACCCCCTCGATGTGCGGCCAATAACTTTTCTTTTAATCCACCTATCGGTAAAACCTCTCCCCTTAAAGTTATTTCCCCAGTCATCGCTACATTCGCCCGAACTGGAATCTTAGTTAAAGCAGAAATAATAGCAGTACACATCCCAATACCTGCACTGGGCCCATCTTTAGGGGTCGCACCTTCTGGAACATGAATATGAATATCATTATTCTGAAAGATATCATTTTCTATACCCAATATTTGAGAACGACTTCTTACCACTGTCATTGCAGCTTCTATAGACTCTTTCATAACATCCCCCAACTTACCCGTTGCAGAATGCTTACCTTTTCCAGGTATAACGGCTGTCTCTATGGTTAATAATTCCCCACCAACTTCTGTCCAAGCTAAACCAGTTACGCAACCAACTTGATCCTGCTCTTCTGCTAAACCGTATTTGAATCGTTTTACACCTAAGAATTTATCTAAATTATCAGCCGTAATTACAACTTTATCAGTATCAGACTTCAGCAATAAACTCTTAACAACTTTTCTGCAAACCTTTGATATATCGCGCTCCAGATTACGAACTCCAGCTTCACGGGAATAAAAACGAATCATATCGCGCACCGCTAGCTCAGTTATTTCAATTTCAGTTTGTAGCAATCCATTATTCTTTATTTGCTTAGGAATTAAATAACGCAAAGCGATATTAATCTTTTCATCTTCTGTGTAACCAGCTAGACGAATCACTTCCATTCTATCCAACAAAGCCGGTGGAATATTCATACTATTTGCAGTCGCTACAAACATTACATCTGATAAATCGAAATCAACTTCAAGATAATGATCCGCAAATTTATTATTTTGCTCCGGATCAAGCACTTCTAATAATGCAGAAGCGGGATCTCCTCGAAAATCCGTAGCCATTTTGTCAATTTCATCTAATAAAAACATTGGGTTGCGCGTCTTAACTTTAGCTAAGTTTTGTAAGATTTTACCAGGCATAGACCCAATATATGTGCGTCTATGCCCACGAATTTCTGCCTCGTCCCTTACCCCACCTAAAGCCATACGCACATAGGTACGATTGGTTGCACGCGCAATAGACTCTCCTAATGAAGTTTTACCCACACCCGGCGGCCCTACTAAACACAAAATGGGGCCCTTTAACTGTTTAACACGTTGCTGAACTGCGAGATATTCTAGAATTCGTTCTTTAACTTTTTCTAATCCGTAATGCTCAGCGTCTAAGACTTGCTCAGCAATTTTAAGGTCATGCCGTACCTTGGTTTTTTTCTTCCATGGCACGTTTATCATCCAATCAATGTAATTACGCACTACAGTAGCTTCTGCTGACATAGGCGGCATCATTTTAAGCTTGTTAAGTTCTGTTTCCGCTTTTGTCCTTGCTTCCTTTGTCATACCCGAGTTAGTAATTTTCTTTTCTAACTCAGCCATCTCGCTAGGCGCTTCATCCATGTCACCTAATTCTTTATGAATTGCTTTAATTTGTTCGTTTAAATAATATTCCCTTTGGTTCTTCTCCATTTGCTGCTTAACACGGACTCGAATTTTTTTCTCCATCTCAAGAAGATCAACCTCACCTTCCATCATGGTCATTAACTCTTCTAAGCGATGCTCTATATCAGCAGCCTCTAAAACAATTTGCTTGTCACTGACCTTTAAAGTCATATGAGCAGCCATCGTATCAGCAAGCCTACTTGCATCATCAATACCCGATAAGGCATTCAATACTTCAGCTGGGATTTTGCTATTTAACTTTACATATTGATCAAATGAATTTAGAGCGGTGCGTTGCAAAACATCTTGTTCTTTTACACTTAAATTATAAACATCTTCTATTTTTTCAACTACAGCAGAAAAAAAAGTACCTGTCTCTTCATAGCCCATAATTTTACTTCGTTCACTTCCTTCAACAAGCACTTTAACGGTTCCATCAGGGAGTTTTAACAGCTGTAAAATATTTGCTAATGTTCCAACTTCATATAGATCTTTGAAGTCTGGCTCATCTACCTCTGCTTCTCTTTGTGCTACTAATAAAACTTGTTTATTGTCTTCCATCGCCGAATAAAGCGCATCTATTGATTTTTCACGACCAACAAATAATGGAATAACCATATGAGGGTAGACCACCACATCTCTAAGTGGCAGAACAGGAACTAAGTTATCTTTTTGGTGCAACGTCTTCATAGTGTGCATTTCCATTAACGGCATATGTAAACAATTTTTTCAATTTTAAATTATAGGGTCACTCTCTAAAATAACAAGAAGCACCCATAAAATATTCTTAAGCTAAAATCCATCTATTAAATGACTATTAACTTTCAATAGCGGTTTGTCAATATTATAATAAATCAACATAATAGCGAACCATTAATTCAACATAACATTATATTTTTGTTACACCAACTTGTTAAGCTAAAGAATTAATTTTTCTTAATAAAGGCAAAGCACCAATATGATTTACTTTTATGAGGTTGCTAAGCATAAACTCAGCAATTGAATATATCTATGATATAAGAGATAAAAGCCCCCATTTCATCTATAAATAAAAAGGGGGCTTTAAAATACGACTATTTTGATTCAGCTACTGCTTTTTTCTTTTCAGCTTCATAAACCAGCAAAGGCTCAGAATCACCTAAAATAACACTCTCTTCAATAACTACTTTACTAATATTATCTGCAGAGGGTAGTTCATACATTGTATTTAATAATACATTCTCAACAATAGTTCTTAAGCCACGAGCACCTGTTTTTCTTTCCATTGCCTTACGTGCAATAGCAACCAGAGACTCATCTCTAAACTCTAACTCTGCGCCTTCCATTTCAAACAAGTGCTTGTATTGTTTAGTTAAAGCATTCTTCGGCTCAGTTAATATTTGAACCAGTGCCTGCTCATCTAACTCATCCAAAGTAGCTATTATAGGCAAACGACCAACGAACTCTGGAATTAATCCATATTTTATAAGGTCATCTGATTCAACTTCTGCGAATAACTGACCCACATTCTTTGAATCGTCTTTAGTTTTAACTTCTGCAGAAAAACCTATTCCACCCTTCTCTGATCTAGCCTTAATAACCTTGTCTAAGCCAGCAAAAGCACCACCTACAATAAACAATATATTAGCGGTATTAACTTGTAAAAAATCACCTTGCGGATGCTTACGACCACCTTGTGGCGGCACAGAAGCAACTGTACCTTCGATTAATTTTAATAGCGCTTGCTGAACACCCTCACCAGATACATCTCGAGTAATAGATGGATTATCAGATTTTCTTGAAATCTTATCAATTTCATCGATGTATACAATACCCGTTTCAGCTTTTTCTACATCGTAATCACATTTTTGCAATATCTTCTGGATGATATTTTCGACGTCTTCACCCACATAACCCGCTTCAGTTAATGTAGTAGCATCTGCTATGGTAAAAGGTACATCAAGCAATCTAGCTAAAGTTTCAGCTAATAATGTTTTACCAGAACCTGTGGGCCCGATTAACAATATATTACTTTTGGCCAACTCAACTGAGTCATTTTTTGATTTACTACGTAGTCGTTTATAATGATTATAAACAGCAACAGCGAGTATTTTCTTAGCGCGATCCTGACCAATAACATAACCATCTAACTCTTCCTTAATTTCTTTAGGCTTAGGTAGTTTGTTACTGGTAAATGAAGACTCTTCATCTTCATCTAACTCATCTTTTATAATGTCATTACAAAGATCAACACACTCATCACATACATAAACCGAAGGCCCAGCGATTAGTTTTCTTACTTCTTGTTGGCTCTTTCCACAAAAAGAACAGTAAAGCAGCTTATCCCCGTCTTTACCGCTTTTATCATTACTCATAAATCAGTCCTTAAATCCTAAAAGATCCTAAATATATAGACAATAAGCGCAGTTAGCGCTTATCAATCTTTATAAATCAGAACCTGTTACTCTATTTGTTAATACTTTATCAATCAATCCGTAGGCAACGGCATCATCAGCACTTAAGAAATTGTCTCTATCCGTATCCTGCTGGACTTTTTCGATAGGCTGGCCAGTATGCAAAGACAAAACTTTATTAAGTTTATCTCTTATTAACAAAATTTCTCTAGCATGTATATCAAAATCAGAAGCCTGACCTTGAAACCCGCCTAAGGGTTGATGAATCATCATTCGAGAATGCGGCAAACAATAACGTTTATCTTTTGCGCCGCCCGTCAATAAAAGTGCACCCATACTAGCAGCCTGACCAATACATAAAGTACTCACATCTGGCTTAATAAATTGCATAGTGTCATAAATTGACATACCAGCAGTCACCGAACCACCGGGAGAGTTGATATAAAGATGTATATCTTTATCTGGGTTTTCAGATTCTAAAAACAGCAATTGAGCAACAACCAAATTAGCCATGTAATCTTCTACTTGACCTACTAAGAAGATAACTCGCTCTTTTAAAAGTCTTGAGTATATGTCAAAAGATCTTTCGCCTCTTGCCGTTTGCTCAATAACCATCGGCACCAAACCACCTGCCGCTTCCAAAGCTCTTGCTTGATTCATTACATGCTGTTTATACATTTAAAAACCTTATCGTTGTTGCTTATCCATAACATCACTAAACTTTACGGCATTATCAGATACTTTAGCTTCAGAAATCAATACTTCTACCACTTGATCTTCTAAAACCATTTGTTGCACGTCATTTAAACGGGTTTTATCAGCATAATACCAAGCAACCACATCATCAGGACGCTCGTAACTTTTAGCCATGTCCTCAATAGTAGAGCGTACTTTATTCACATCTAATTGAATAGCCTTTTTTTGAATAATTTCACCTAAAATCAAGCCCAATGCTACTCTACGCTTTGCCTGTTCTTCAAATAACTCTCTAGGCAACTTTAAATCTTCAAGTTGCATTTTTTGTCTTTTAGCCGTTTCTAAGTAAGGCTTCATCATTTCTTCGACTTCAACGTCAACCAATGAATTAGGCAGTGAAATCTTTACATTTTCATAGACAGCATCCATTACCGCATTCTTTAATTTACCACGCAAAGCCTGCTCCAACTCTCTATCCATGTTGTTTTTAACATCATTACGGAAAGATTCTACAGAACCATCTTCAACGCCATAAGCTTTTACAAACTCTTCATTAATCTCTGCTAAAACAGGCTCTTCAACCTTAGTAACAGTAATTTGAAATTCTGCCTCTTTACCTGCTAACTTTTCATTACCATAATCTTCAGGAAAAGTAACCGTAAACGTTTTATTGTCACCTGTACTCAAGCCGACTAGGTTGTCTTCAAACCCTGGGATCATTTTCTTTGAGCCTAAAACAACGCCAAAGTCATCAACTTGACCATCAGTAAAGTTCTCACCTTCTGAGACCCCTGAAAAACTTATAGTGATATTGTCTTTATCTTGAGCAGAACGCTCAACGATTTGTAACGTTTGCTTTTGTGCTCTTAGCTTTTCGATCATCTCTTCAACGTCAGCATCAGTGACACTTGAAATTGGGCGAACGACTTCTAAATTAGCAAGGCCTTCTAAAGTGATTTCTGGATACACTTCAAATACTGCCGTATATTTAAAACCTTCAGTTTCTTCTAAAGGCTCAATGTGAGGATAACCCGCTGGCTTTAAATCTTGATCTTGTAAGGCATCATAGTAAGTATCTTTGATCAAATCACCCGTGATTTCACCACGAATACGTTCGCCGTACATCTTTTTAACAACATGTTGAGGTACTTTACCTGGACGGAAACCATCAACTTTAACTTCGCGCGCCAATGATTTTAATCGTTCAGCAATTTTTTCCTGAACAATAGTTTCTGGAACGCTAACAGTCATTTTTCTGCTTAGTTCTGATGTTTTTTCAACAGAAATTTGCATCTCTTTACCTCACACATTTATAGAAGAATTTTATGAATATTGATATAGACGGAATCAATCTAACTTGAAGATAGAACGAAGACTCGCACTATTTAAAAAAAGGGTGGTACGAATGGAGAGACTCGAACTCTCACAGGGTTACCTACTGGAACCTAAATCCAGCGCGTCTACCAGTTTCGCCACATTCGCACTTTAATGAACGGACTATTATAGGGATTTGACTTAAAGATAACAAGCTAAAAATATAAAATACACTGCTTTTATTTATTCACACTCGGGTTAAAACCCAGCAATCTAATGTCCTCTGCAAAGTCGTTTAAAGTTTCCAAAGAAATAGCCTGTAAATCTTCTGCTTCTGGCTGTAAAGAAGGCCTAGCCAACGTGTATAGTAGAATATCTTTTATTTCTACATCAGTCTTTTTAAGCTCACTTAAAAATTCTAAATACGCGTTTCGCTCAACAACAGATAAGCCCTGCCCTTTATAATTAACAATACAGGTTTGAATCTTAGTATGGCAAAGTTGGCTAGCTAAAATTAGATTTTCCATACTGGCCTTGCAATTTTGCGCAGTATTGTTAATCAAAGCCCTACCAACAACGGTTGCGCTATCAAATTTAAACCAGACCTCACCACCGTAAGCGTTTAATACTTTTAGTCCTTCTTGCACTTTGAATTGATGCACTAAACTACCATTGGTAATCAACACAAAATTACTATCAGGAAATACACCCATTTCAGTCGCAATTTCCCCAACCAAATTAATAGCATTAGCAAATTCTTTTAAACTTGTAGGCTCGCCATTGCCTGCAATAGCTATATCCTTAATAACTCTATTTGCTTCAGAAACACCAAAGCGCTCATAAAAATCACCCCGCAATACCTCATTAAGAAAATAGCGCAACTCAAATTCTAATAATGCATAATCCAAAACCGGAGCCGCGCCTAATTTTAAATCAGGCACCTGACAATATATACACCGCCAATTACAAGCATTGTTAGTATTAAAGTTAATACCCACGGATAAACCACCTACTCGTCTTGATATAACCGGATAAACATAAGTTAAACCCACTACATCGGTATCGTGATTAGTCGTTGTCAATTTTGTATCCATAAACCTATTTATCAGCCTAATAAAACTTTATTCTACGGGGTTGTCGTACTTTAATTCAATTTTATACTTTAGCAAGCGCTATACATCACAACTTTATTGTTCGCACTGACGAGTTGATAGAGGCATTAACATTGCCATTTAAATTTCTTAACCTTATAATCCAATCAGAAACACCTATAATTTCTGATTCCCCACAAATTTCCTGACTCATAATTTAACACGATGAATTACATTGCCGTCAAAATGCTCATGGGTGACAAAGGCAAATACATTGGTATTATTATGGGACTCACTTTTGCCTCCTTAATCATGACCCAGCAACCCGCTATCTTTGTGGGCTTAATGTCACGCTCCTATAGCTTTATATCCGATCTTGGTCTACCCGATATTTGGGTAATGGATAATAAAGTACAATTTGTCGATGATATTAAGCCCTTACAAGACACAGAACTCTATCGGGTACGTGGCATTAGCGGTGTTGAATGGGCCATGCCATTATTTAAAGGCCTACTAAAAGCTCGTCTCACTGATGGTACTTTTCAGACGTGTAATGTCATTGGTTTAGACGATGCCACTTTAATAGGCGGGCCTCCGACGATGATCGAAGGAAAACTTGATGACCTAAGACGCAGTGACAGCGTAATAGTCGATATAGATGGTGCAACTGAAAAACTAGGCAAGCCTTCACTCATTCCTGGTGGAAAACCCATACCGCTTAAAATTGGTGACAGCCTAGAACTTAACGACCGGCGTGCTATCGTGGTAGGTATTGCTAAATCTACCCGTACCTTTCAATCTCAACCGATGGTTTACACGACTTATAGCAGAGCTAAGAATTATGCACCGGTCGAAAGAAAGCTTTTATCTTTTATCTTGGTCAAGTCTAAGCAAGGCCAAGATCTCCATGAATTAACGCAACGCATTAAACAAAACACCGGTTTGGCTGCTTACACTCAAGCTGAATTTAAAGAGCTCACTTATCAATACTTCATGCACAATACAGGCATCCCCATTAACTTCGGAATATCCATCATGCTGGGGTTTATTGTCGGCGCAGCTATTGCAGGACAAACCTTTTATAACTTTACTCTCGAAAATATTCGCCAGTTTGGCGTATTAAAAGCCATGGGCACTAGTAACTTGACCTTACTCAAAATGATTTTGTTGCAAGCCGTGTTAGTAGGCAGTATTGGTTATAGCCTAGGTGTAGGGCTGACTGCATTATTTGGTTTTGCCACTCGCCACACTATTCTGGCGTTTAAATTTCCTTGGCAATTATTAGTCTTTAGCGGTGCAGGTGTGAGTATCATCTGTATATTTGCAGCTTTAATTAGCATGATTAAAGTCTTGCGCTTAGAACCCGCTATCGTATTTAAAGGCTAATTATGACGTTAGCTGTGCGCTGCCAAAACTTAACGAAAACTTACGATACAAACAGCCAAATTGTCACTGCGCTTGATGGTATTAGCTTAGATATCCCAATGGGCGAACTCATGATGCTAGTGGGTCCTTCGGGTTGCGGCAAAACTACCTTAATTTCTGTAATAGCAGGCATTCTTGATCAAAACAGCGGTGAGTGTGAATTATTCGGCGAAAACTTACAACACCTGTCAGGCAAAGATAAATTAAAATTTAGAGCCAAAAACATTGGCTTTGTTTTCCAGGCCTTTAACTTACTACCCGCCCTTAATGCCGCAGAAAATGTTGCTATACCACTTATTATTAATGGCATGAATCGTCATCTTGCTGAGCGCAAAGCCATTGAATTATTAACCCAAGTAGGCCTAGGTGAACGCTGGACTTCTTTACCCTCCCAACTATCGGGCGGCCAACAGCAGCGTGTCGCTATTGCTAGAGCTTTAATCCACAACCCACGCTTAATTGTTTGCGATGAACCGACCAGCGCTTTAGATCATGAAACCGGCTTAAACGTCATGCATTTATTAAAATCAGTCGCCTTACAAAAAGATCGCTCCTTAGTGATTGTTACCCATGACGCACGTATTTTTGAATTTGCTGACCAAGTAGCAGAAATGGATGATGGTCATATTATTAATGTAAAAAAAGCCCCTCTTAGGACCTAAGCTAACATGTTAAATTTTAAATACAAATTACCTCTATTAGCCGCCGCAGGATTAGGTTTTGCGATCTTTACAGTCATCAATAGCAATAAGCCCACACAGATTGCTCAAGCCGTAACTGAACCCGCCTCTGCCCCCTATAAAAGTTTTATAGCGGGCTCGGGGATTGTTGAAGCGCAAAGTCGCAATATCGAGATAGGCACACCATTACCCGGCATCATTAAAAGCTTAAACGTTAAGGTGGGGGATAATATTAAAGCGGGCGCGGCTTTGTTTAGTATTGATGATAGAGATGCTCGCGCTACGCTTGCTATAAAACAAGCGGATTTAACTAAAGCTAAAGCCGATTTATTAATTGCAAGAGCCACCTTAAACGATGCTCGCACACTTAACAATTTAGCAACCGCGGTAACAGATCGTCGCGCGATTAGTTCAGAAGAATTGTTAAAACGCCATAATACTGTTTCAATAGCAGAAGCCAGAGTTGAAAGTGCTAATGCGTTTATACAACAAGCCGAAGCTAATCTAGCTGACGTACAAACCACATTAAACCGCTTAACCATTGTCGCCCCAGTCGCTGGAGTCGTCTTACAAGTCAATATCCGCCCTGGTGAATACGCCCAAGCAGGCAAAGTCAACCCAGCCTTATTAGTACTCGGTAATTTAGATCAAGTGCATGTTCGAGCAGATATCGACGAAAATGATGCTTGGCGTTTTGACAAAAACAGTAAAGCCGTAGCCTTTTTACGCGGCAATAAAAGTTTTCAAGTTAACTTAGAGTTAGCATATGTAGAACCTTATGTGGTCCCTAAAAAATCGTTGACCGGTGATAGTAACGAACGAGTTGACACCCGAGTCTTACAAGCATTGTATCGTTTTGATCGCAAACAATTACCCATTTTTGTCGGCCAACAAATGGATGTATTTATCGAGGCGCAAGACTATGCCGCACCAAAAGGTCCAGCATCATGATAAAAACCGCCTTTTTTTTAGCGATAAGCCTCGGTTTAAGTTGTTGCTCTGTAGGGCCCAATTACAAAGCGCCCAACACAGTTCCACCCAAACAGTGGTCAACCTCACTCAACACCCCAGCAAAGCCTAATCAAGCTCTAGCAGAAGAATGGTGGACTTTATTTAATGATCCGATTCTCACTCGACTCATTACCGACGCCATCGCTGAGAATTTAGACTTAAAACAAGCTTTATTAAGAGTTAAAGATGCACGTACGCTTCGTTGGATTACTATCACTGCTGGCCTACCGTCTTTAACCGCTAAAGGCACTGAAACTCAGCGTTTTAATAACTTTCCCACTGGCTCACAAACCAGTTCTGGTAGCAGTGTTGGTGCTGGCAATCAAGTCATGAACATCTTTCAAATGGGTTTTGATGCCCAATGGGAAATCGATATTTTTGGTGGCGAGAGACGTGCTATTGAAGCCGCCAATGCAAATATCGACAGCGAAATTGAAAATAGCCGCCAAATACTCGTTACTTTATTAGCAGAAGTGGCCCGTCACTACATTCAGTTACGTAACTACCAACAGCTCACATTAATTACTCAACAGAACTTAGCGTCACAAATAGAGACGGTGCAATTAACTAAGATTCGCCAACAAGCCGGTTTTGTTAGTTTATTGGAAGTTGCTCAGGCAGAAGCACAAGCTAATAATACGGCTGCATTTCTACCTAATTACGCCACAACTATAAATCAATCTATTCATAGTTTAAGTATTTTACTTAATAAAGAGCCCAATGCGCTAATGGCTTTATTGCTAAAATCTTCGCAGATTCCACTCTACATTAACCCTAGCATCAATAACTTACCTTCTGAGCTTTTACAGCGCAGACCTGATATTCGTTTAGCAGAGCGACAACTTGCCAAAGCCACTGCAAACATTGGTGTTGCAACCGCTGATTTATATCCTCGCTTTAATCTAGCCGCTTTTATTGGCTTACAGAATAGCAAAATAACGGACTTTACCCCCATGGGTAAGTCTTGGTCTTCCGCATCATCAATCAGTTTACCCCTCTTCAATTGGGGAAAAATAAACGCTAATATCAAGAGTAAAAAGATACAGCAAGCGGTTATCTCTATCGATTATGAAAAAACAGTCCTATCTGCTTTTAAAGAGGTTGAGGACAGTTTAAATGCTTATCAAAATGAACAACAACGTAATCACGCTCTAATTGCCGCTGTAAATAGTAGTCAATTAGCCTTAGAATTAGCTAATGAACGGTATCATAATGGCTTAACCATGTTCCTGGATGTTTTACAAACTCAAGAAGCGCTGTACCAAGCTCAACGTAATTTAGCAGATAGTCAGGCACAAATGGCTGTGGATTTAGTAGCACTCTACAAAGCACTGGGCGGCGGCTGGCAAAATCAATCTTCAGTTAACAAAACCAACTTATTAAAATCTTGAGCAGATCAGACCGCTATCCCATTAATAAGCGTTCGGCACGTTTTTCAGTCCGCGCCCTATTAACTATTTTTATCGCTTACTTTCTCATCCTATCGATCTTCCCGGTACTCGTTTTTAAATTTTTGCCCGTACCCACCAGTACTTTTATGCTTTATAGACATTATGAGGATTTAATCACCGAACAAACCTATCAGTCTATAGACTATCAATGGGTTAGCCCTGGCAGAATATCACTTAATGCAAGCGCTGCCGTCATTGCGTCAGAAGATCAGCTTTTTTATGAACACTTTGGCTTTGATTTAAACGCTATTAAATCAGCGGCCAATGCTTATATGAATGGTAATCGTAAATTAAGAGGTGCTAGCACTATTACTCAACAAGTCGCTAAAAACCTGTTTTTAACACCCGCAAAAAGTTTTTTTAGGAAGGGATTGGAAGCGTGGTTTACCTTATTAATAGAAATCTTCTGGTCAAAAGAAAGAATTATGGCCGTATACCTCAACATTGCAGAATTTGGTGATCATTTATTTGGTATTGAAGCGGCCAGTCAACGCTATTTTAATACCTCAGCCAAAAACCTAACTCGGTCACAAGCAGCCATACTCGCCGCAACCTTACCTAATCCCTTAAGGCTAAAAGCTGACAAACCTACAGCCTATGTAATAAGCCGCCATAATTGGATACTCAGACAAATGCGTAATTAAGCTTAATCATCCCACACTTTAAACAAAAAATACCCTTACACATCCGCAAGTTGCCCTGTCCGCACTACTTGCTCACGCTTATCACTCTAACTACCCGCAATTATTAAGCAATATGTGTCATATTAGCTTTATCTACAGAGCACTTTTTTACCGAGTCATTAGCAATTTTATGCATAAGTTCCTGCTAAACCATAACAAGTTCACCCATAAAAACACACACATTGTAGTAAAATATACTTTTACTATTGATTAAAATGGAGGAAATATGTGTTTTAGTGCTGATATGTCGTTGGGGCTTGGTGTTATAGGACTAGCGGCGTCAGGAGTTACTTTCTTAGATAAAACTGAATCTTTTTGGGTACGCTTTGCTAGAGCCTATGCTATTTTTCATTTTGCGCTAATGGAGTTTATTCAGTATTTTGCTTATCCAGTCGCTGATCAATGTGGCTATGGCCTCAATAGCTTTTTAAGTGAAGTTTCCACCTATCATATCGCCTTACAAGCCTTTGCTATCATGCCGGCCTTGGCTACTTATTCTTCTGACAAAACCGCACTTAAAAAAGCCACCATTTTAGGAGCATGCTTAAGTAGTTTCTTTATTCTGTGTGCCTTTCTCCCCAAAGATTGGCAAGTCATCGACGCAAAACCTAACTTTATTGGCAATATGGTTTCGTGTTTATTTATGGGTAAGTATCACATTGGTTATCACATTTCTAGCGCCTTTGGCACCTTAGTGACCCATGGCTCTTTATTTGGTTTGGCTTTAAGTGGTTTTGTTTGGAAGCATAACTATAAAATTGCCAGCTATCATTGTTTTATGGCCTTAATGACTTTATTTGTGCCACAATGGGTCTTTGGAGTGACTACAGGTGAGGCTGCTGCGATTTATTGCTTCTATTCAATACCCACCACAGTCAGTTTTATGCCGTACTTTAAAAATTTTTTTAGCGGATCCGATAATACAGAAACCGCCCTTAGTCACTAAGCTCATCAATTTTTAGGGCAATGTTCAGGTAAGCGCTTTAAGGAATAGCTAGACCAGTAAAAGCACCAAAACGTGTTGCTTTTGCAACCACTTTCATTGCCATTGAAAAAAAGTCTAATGGCAATGCTTGTTACTCTTTACTACCCGAGACCCGATAAATGAGTAATCCAAGCAAAACAAAACGCAGCACATATCCAGCCCCCCCTGATAATAATGCCAGCTGTAAGTTCCCAATAGTGGGTATAGGTGCTTCTGCAGGTGGTTTGGCCGCATTTACGAATTTTTTCTCTAGCTTTTCTAAAAATGGCCCGCCCAATATGGCGTTTGTATTAATTCAACATCTAGCCCCTGATCACCCCAGCTTATTAACTGAATTAATCCAACGGTACACCAGCCTACCCGTAATCGAAATTACCGACGGCATGTTGATTGAAATCAATAGTATTTATATCATCCCCCCTGATCGTGATATTAGTGTTATCAATGGCCACCTCCACTCAGTTGAACCTTTAGCTCAACGCGGACACCGCCGACCTATCGACTTTTTTTTTAGATCACTTGCTCAAGACCAGCGCGAAAAAGCCATCGTTATTATTCTATCTGGTACGGGAAATGATGGTTGTATGGGAGCAGAAACCATTAAAGGTGAAGGCGGGGTACTCATAGCGCAAAGCTTAGAGACTGCGGAGTTTAGCGGCATGCCCAGCAGTGTTATTTCCACAGGCATGGTTGATTATGTATTAGATCCCCAAGACATGCCAGCACAACTGAGTCATATAGCTGAACAGCTTGCTTGCCCAAGCTATTTTAAGCCGTCACTCGGTACGCAATTAAACTCTGCAACGGCGTTAAAACAGATTATTCAATTATTACGTTCAGAAACTCAACACGATTTTTCACTTTATAAATCTAATACTATTTTTCGCCGTATAGAACGGCGCATGACTATTCAAGCGATTGACAGTATTGAGCATTATATTCATTACTTACAAAATAACCCACATGAAATCAGCGAGTTACTTAACGATTTACTCATTGGGGTTACGCATTTTTTTAGAGATGCAGAAGCTTTTAAGACGATAAAAGAAGACATTATTCCTGGCCTTTTTAAAAATAAAGAACCTGGAGCCACCCTGCGAATTTGGATACCGGGTTGCTCTACAGGTGAAGAAGCCTATTCTTTAGCCATACTTTTTCAGGAATACTTAGATAGCCAAAACCTAACTCGAAAAATACAGATTTTTGCTACTGATATAAACCGTAATGCTTTAACAAAAGCCCGCAACGGCGTTTATCCGGCCAGTATCAGTTATGATGTGTCTGCCGAAAGATTACAACAGTTCTTTACAATAGATAACGAGAGCAGTGGCTATCGGATCAATAAAAACCTACGAGATCATGTCATATTTTCCGAACACAGTGTCATTAAGGACCCGCCCTTTTCAAAACTTGATCTTATTAGTTGTCGTAACTTACTCATTTATATGACGCTAGAATTACAAAAGCGTTTAATTCCCTTATTCCATTACGCACTGAACTCTCACGGTATCCTTTTTTTAGGCAGTTCTGAAAGTATTGGGGAGTTTGATAATTTATTTGACACACTCAATCGCACCATCAAACTGTATCGAAGCAAAAAAATATTTAAAAAAAATCAATTAAAACATATCGGGGACTATTTAATACCGTCGGCCAACAACTACAAACTCAACAGCCTGATTCCACAATTAACTGAACTTAAATATATGTCTCAAGCAGAACCCCCAAAACCATTGTTACCAGAACCCAGTGCTGCTTCTGAAAGTTTGCTCAGCGATACTCAGAAAATTGATGCCCGCATTGTCACTTTAGAACATGAATTAAAACTAAAGAATGATTATATGCAAGCAGTACAAGAAGAATTAGAAACCACTAATGAAGAATTACGCTGCTCCATAGAAGAGATGCATTCTGTGAATGAGGAATTGCAATCGACCAATGAAGAACTTGAAACATCAAAAGAAGAGGCACAGTGTATCAACGAAGAACTCAATATCGTTAACGCCGAATTACAAAGCCGAATCAGTGATTTATCAAAAGCTAATAACGATATGAACAATCTGTTAGCGGGAACCGGCATCGCCACCCTATTTTTAGATAAAGACTTATGTATCTTAAGATTTACACCGACTGCTTGTGAAGTGATGAATCTTATACCCAGTGATCTGGGTCGCCCTGTTAGCCATTTAGCCCTCAATTTAGTTAATTACCAGCATTTAGTCAGTGATATTAACGCGGTATTAGATACTTTAACCGTTAAATCGGTTGAAATATGTACCCTACAAAACAAGTGGCTTAGAATGCAAATACAGCCCTATCGTACGCTCAATAACGTGATTGAAGGCGTAGTGATTACCTTTATCGATATTACTGAAATAGTAGATTTACGCGCTAGGGTAACCCAACTGCAACACGAGCTTAATAATGTCTAAACCCACCGATAAAGCCCAAGTTTTAAAAGAATCTGCTTATGCTTTACAGCTTAGGGCTGAAACGCTATGTAAAATCAACATAACAGATAAATTATCTGAACCTCAAGGCTTCCCTAGCTGCACCAACATAGAAATTATGCATCAATTACAGGTTCATCAAATTGAACTAGAATTACAAAATGAAGAACTATTAACCACTCAAAGCGAATTAAAAGCCGCAGAACTGCGTTATAAAGAACTCTATGACCGAGCTCCGGTAGGCTATTGCACTTTAGACGCCGATAGCGTGATTTTAGAGCATAACCTATTTACCAATCATTTATTAGACAGACCGGATTTAGATTTAGTTGGCAAAAAACTTTCAGACTATATCCTTGCAGAAGACCAAGATATTTATTACTTACATACCAAAAAACTTACGCAAATTAATGTTCCGGAGTATTGTGAACTCAGGCTGCTAAAAGCTTCTGACGATGTCATTTGGGTAATGTTTAACCAATCACTGATTGAAACCGTTCATGATAAACCGTTTTACTATCTGGCTATTAGTGACATCTCTAAACGCAAAGCCATGCAAATCGATTTGGACAATCATTATGAGAATATTAATAAGTTGGTAGAACTAAGAACCCTCGAATTGATGACGGTTAAAGAACAGGCAGAGGCGGCAAATCTAGCCAAAAGTGCATTTCTGGCCAAAATCAGTCACGAAATACGCACCCCGATGGCTGCGATTATTGGTTTAACGCATTTATTAAAGCGCAGTGCTTTTAATTCGGATCAAGCTAATAAATTAGCTCAAATTGACGTTTCCGCTAAGCATTTATTGTCAATAATCAATGATATTCTGGACCTATCAAAAATCGAAGCCGGAAAAATGCAAATGGACACGGTAGATTTTCATCTATCTGAAGTTCTTGATAATGTAAGTATTATTATCAAACAAACGGCTGATACCAAAGGCCTCAATATAATTATTGATCAGGGCCATGTGCCTCAACATTTAGTAGGCGACCCTACTCGGCTACGCCAAGCATTACTTAACCTAGCCAGCAACGCTGTTAAATTTACCCACAAAGGCTCCATTGTTATAAAAACAGAATTACTCGAAGATAACAATCAGCAGTTGTTAGTTCGCTTTGCGGTAACGGATAGTGGCATAGGTATTAACCCTGATGATATTAAAATCTTGTTTCAAGATTTTGTGCAAGGTGAACATTCACGTGACGATAATATAGGCAGCTCTGGCTTAGGATTATCGATTACAAAGCGCCTAGCCGAACTAATGAACGGAAAAGTGGGTGTATCAAGTCGGGTAGGCGTTGGCTCTACTTTTTGGTTTACGGCTCGCCTGCAGAGGTACACACTTGAAAACAATGACAACCCTTTACCTTTACCTTTACCTTTACCTTTACCTTTAGAAGATTCAAATTCCGAAATATTATTAAGTCAACACCATCAAGGCACTCATATTCTGCTAGTTGAGGACAATATTATTATCAGAGAAATCATTCAAGAACTATTGCACGATGCGGGCATTGTTATTGATATCGCCATTGATGGTGTCAGCGCCATTGAAAAAGCCAAACTCAAAGTCTACGATTTAATTTTAATGGATATACAGATGCCTACTATGAATGGTCTTGAAGCCACCAAAAACATTCGTAGTTTATCGGCATGGACCGCTCAACCCATTATTGCATTAACTGCCAATGCTTTTACCGAAGATAGAGCGGCTTGTATAGAAGCAGGAATGAATGATTTTCTGGCCAAACCCATTGCCCCTAAAACCTTATTCGAAACCTTACATAAATGGTTACCTCGAACCCAACAAATTAAATCTGTAATATCCAATGCAGAGCCCATCAAACGTAAAAGACGCCTTAAAGCTAAGACCCGTATGGCGCTGATACCAGGGTTAAATTTAGATTACTGTCATTCCCTACTAAAAGGCGATGCTCATAAATATCTAGAATTAATGACTATCTTTATAGATATACATAAAGACGACATGGATAATTTTTGTAAAGCAATCAACAAGCAAGATTTAGTTAAAGCCAAGCGATTAGCTCATAGCTTAAAAGGCTCGGCGGCTACTTTGGGTATTGATAAGCTAGCTGAATTAGCAATGGATCTTGAAGATACGCTTAAAAACACCGACATGCCATTAGACACCGTTTTTATTAATCGCCAAACTTCGGCAATTAAGCATGAATTACAAGCCATCATTAATGTGATGGCCAAATAAATCTAAAAAGCCGCTTATTGCTGTCTTGCCAAAGCCCAAAGCACATGCTCTTTAACGAGGTCCGAGCTAGCACTTAACTTGCTATTTAAGGCCGCTTTTATGTCTATCGATTTAGGCGCATTTCCTAAAGCGACGGCTATATTGCGTAACCAACGCTGATAGCCAATCCGGCGAATAGCAGACCCCTCAGTTTTGGCAAGAAACTCGGCTTCTGACCAATTAAATACCGCCAGCAATTGTTGCGTATTCAATTGTTGTCTAGGATTAAAATCTGCTTCTGCTGTTAATTTAGCAAAGCGATTCCACGGACAAATAATCTGACAATCATCACAGCCATAGATACGATTCCCTATTAGACTTCGAAACTCTTCGGGTATTGAGCCTTGCAACTCGATAGTTAAATAAGACACACAACGCCTTGCGTCAACTTGATAAGGGGCGACAATAGCTTGCGTCGGACAAATGCTGATGCAAGCCGTGCAATCGCCACAATGCGCAGATGTAGCTTCATCAACGGGCAACGGCAGTGCTGTATAGATTTCACCTAAGAAGAACCAAGAACCTGCTTTACGATTGATGAGATTAGAATGTTTACCAATCCATCCTAAGCCCGATTTTTCTGCCAAGGCCTTTTCTAAAACCGGCGCACTATCCACAAACGGACGCATATCTAAATTAAATAGCGGCATTTCTTTTGATAATCCGTTTGTTGCAGATACGGCTAATGCATGGTGAATCTTATCGACTAACTTCTGCAATCTCTGCCGCATCAGTTTATGATAATCACGCCCTAGGGCATATCGAGAAATATAAGCTGCGGTTGGTTCATTTAATAACTGCGTTAAATTAGCCACAGATTCAGTTTGATAGTCCATCCGTACAGAAATAACGCGTAAAGTACCCGGTTGCAATAAATCGGGTCGACTCCGTTTTAAACCATGACGATGCATATAATCGAGCTCACCATGATAACCATTAGCTAACCAAGTCGCTAAATGCTGCTCTGCTTCGGTCAAATCTGTATCGGTAATACCGACCTGCTGAAAGCCCAACTCTTGGCCCCAACTCTTTATTTGCTTAGCTAAGTCTTGCAGAGATTGAATGTTAAATTCATGCATAATTTTGCATTATTTATCAGAAGTTACCGGAATTAATCACTTTTATATTCCCCCGTATTTAAGCATATTCAAGCGCTAACATTAGCTTATTTAACTGAGTAAGCCTCGTATAATGTACAATATAAGCAATTAATGATAATTAATATTGACATGGTATAGCTTTTGCCGTTAAATAAGTTAAAAATAGTAGGCGATTAAGATTCAATTATCGTATTTAATAATAACTACTAGTGATAAATCACCCAACACATTTCATAATTTAACCCATAACTATATAAGTGAGCTCAACACATGAATGCAAACCACCAGTTATTTAAAACCCTACTGTTACTTGCTACTTTAGTAATGCCTTTTTCTGTAAATGCTCTAGCAACCCCTATATCGGCTCAAGAGGCAAGCAGACAAATAGCTAAATTAGATCCAGCTGCTTCTGAAACTATTCAACCAATACTACTTTCTGCATATGCCACACCAGTTAGCACAGCTAATGAAATAAGCGTTTTAAACATAGTGATCAAAGGCAACCCTACAATAGCTGACCTTATTACGGTTGCCGCTATTAAAATAGATTCTAGCTCTACAAGTGCAATAATTTCTGCTGCTATCAGTGTAGCTCCAACTGCTGCTCAAGCCATTACAACGGCCGCTATTTCATATGCGGGTTCAGATATAACATTATCTAATACTATTATGAGTGCATCAATTAACGCTATTCTTACCTTAGATGCTAATAATACTGCAGTTACTGGCAACATTAAAAGTACTACAGGAACTGGCAATATAAATGTATTAAGTGCTGCTATATTAGATATTTTTACTAAAGCAGCCGCTGCTTGTACTCATGGAGATAGTACTTGCTTCAACCTCGCTAAAGATAAAGCGCTTTCACAAGCAAATGCAGCAAAAGATCCTGTCAAAATTAATGCAATCGATGCACTAATCAATACTGTAAGCCCTAACTAAAATAAAATTATTACATTTAAAAATCCAGCTTGAGTCTAAATGAATAGACTCAAGCTGGATTTTTAGTATTCACTGATAATCAATATTCAATTCAGTCTAAATCTTAAATCTTTTTTATCTCCACTGATAATATTCATCCCTACTACTATCAGTGCCTAGACCCACCCTTTACTTGTCTGAATTACAAACAACTAATGCAATACAGAGCATCTCATCAATAAATTCGTTACATCTAAATCCAAACTAAACCTTAACGCTCTGAATATTTGTTAATGCCTTAGGATTCCAGTGCCTGATTGCCCAATCTAATTGCTCATCGACAGAAGTTCTTTCTAATTCAACAGGTGGATTTTGCTTTAATAAGCCTAATAGCTTATATATAAGCCGCTCAGGCTTATTTATATCCACGCCCTCAGCCAAGGTCTGTTTACTTAATTTAAAGCCCTGAGAGTCTAATATGATGGGCACATGCATATAATTAGGCATTGAGAGGCCTAATAACATTTGCAAATAGATTTGCTTGGTTGTAGATGCTAATAAATCATAACCCCGAACGATATGATTAACCGCTTGCAAATGATCATCTAACACCACAGTAAATTGATAAGCAAAAATTTGGTCCTTTCTTTTTAAGACAAAATCAACCTGCTCTCTGTTATTATCATCAATCCAGCCTTGAAGTTGATCTTTAAAACCTATCTCAAGCGCGGCTGTTTTTACGCGATAAGCATAAGGGATCGAAAGATCTAACGATTTATAACGGCAATAACAACGCTCATCATTTGCCAAGGTTTTTCGACTGCACTGACACGCATAAAGCATTTGATCTCGCTTTAAACTTTGTAAAGCGGCTTCATAATAATTTTGTGATTGGCTTTGATAACTAACAGCACCGTCCCAATACAACCCAAAAACAGCTAATGTTCTTAGAATTTGCTCTGCAGCGCCTTTAATATTTCTGGGGGTGTCAATATCATCAATGCGTAACAACCACAAGCCTTGTTGTGATTTGGCATCTAAAAAACTTGCTAAAGCGGTATACAGAGAACCTAAATGCAGGGGGCCGGTAGGTGAAGGTGCAAACCGGCCAATATAGGTTTGTTTATCGAACACGATAAGGCACTAGCCCATTTGTTTTTCCCTAATTTCATCTAAAGTTTTACAGTCAATACATAGACTGGCTGTAGGGCGAGCCTCTAGACGACGAATGCCAATCTCGATACCACAGGCTTCACAGAAACCATAATCACCGGACTCTATTTCTTTAAGTGACTCATCAATTTTTTTAATCAGTTTACGCTCACGATCACGAGTTCTTAACTCAAGGCTAAACTCTGATTCTTGAGTCGCTCTATCATTAGGATCAGGAAAGTTAGCGGCCTCATCTTTCATATGCGTTACAGTACGATCCACTTCATGCATTAACTCAGCTTTCCAATTATTTAGGATTGCCTCAAAATGTTTTAATTGCGACGGACTCATGTATTCTTCATCTTTCACTTCAACATAAGGCTTAAAGCTGAAGGGTGAAGCAGTCGCTTTGGTACTATCGGTCATCCATTAACTCCTAAAGACAGGATAAATAAAAACTGGGCATTTTTATCAGAATAATGCCAAATTAGCAAGCATTATTGGTATTATTAGGCTTTTTTTAGCGCCATTTATATCAAACCAGTTAACAACTAACATCTTGAAAGATTACCCGAGGAAGTCAATGCCCGTTAAACAATTATCACCAACCGATTTAAACACCAAGCTAACTCAAAACGAAAAACCATTTTTATTAGATGTAAGAGAAGTTAATGAATTCAACTATACTCACATTGCTAATAGTGTGTTAATTCCTCTTAGAGAAATCCCCGATCGTTTAAAGGAACTTAATTATGAAGATGAAATTATTGTTATTTGCCATCATGGCATAAGAAGTCAGCAAGCCGCTAGTTATCTAGTACATTCAGGTTTTAAGAATGTAGCTAATTTAGCGGGTGGTATCGACGCATGGTCTTGCCAATGCGACCCAAGCACAAAACGCTATTAATTTTCCCTGGTTTAAAACATTAGATTTATACTCTCTTATAATGTTTGCCTGAGTATCAAACTATAAATTAATTAAAAAACCTACTCCCTTAATTAAAAATAGCATTATCATGCACGTCTGTACTAATCAATTTAAGGAATAATGATGCCATACACACAAGATCTTGTAGATGAAATTAACATATTAGTTCGCTATAACCTAAGTACTACCCAAGAAGGTATTAAAGTACATAAAACAGCGGCTCCTGAATGCATAGAAGCCACTAAGCGTTTATTCGCTAAAGGCTTAGTAACACAAGAAGATGGCGGCTATTTAACGAGTTTAGGTCATGAAGCGGCAGAACAAGCACAAACAGTTCTAAACCTTCTTAACCCCGCTTAATTTAAACAGCGCTTTAAGTAAAATAAAAAAGGCTTATCGATGTAATGGATAAGCCTTTTACTTTTATAACATTTGTACATTTAAGCAACTAAGGTTATAGAAGCTTTTATTTTCTTCATAGCATTTTGTTCTAACTGCCTAATTCTTTCTGCAGAAACATTGTATCGTTCCGCAAGCTCATGTAATGTCGCTTTATCTTCAACTAACCAACGACTGGTTAAAATATCGATGCTGCGTGCATCTAATTTTGCCATTGCTTCAGATAATAAATCATGTCCATGACCTTCCCAATCAGCATTTTCTAATAACTCTAAAGGATCGGATCCATGTTGCTGAAGATAACTGGCGGGATAAAAAGCAGTCTCTTCAGTTGACTCATCTGCAGGCATATCGAAAGACATGTCATGACTACTTAAACGCTTCTCCATCTCATAAACATCACTTAAATCTACATTTAAATCATCTGCTAAAGCCATAGCCTCAGCATTAGATAACCAACCTAAGTCTTGTTTAGATTTACGTAAATTAAAAAACAATTTACGTTGTGCTTTTGTCGTAGCTATCTTAACTATGCCCCAATTCTTAATGACATATTCATGAATTTCGGCTTTAATCCAATGCACCGCAAACGAAACTAAACGCACGCCTACATCAGGATCAAAACGTTTAACAGCCTTCATTAAACCAATGTTACCTTCTTGAATAATGTCTGGCATTGATAATCCATAACCGCTATATCCTTTAGCAACATGAACTACAAATCTTAAATTGGTCATAACCAACTGCCTAGCTGCCTCTAAATCACCTTCATCTCTGTATCTAAGCGTTAACTCTCTTTCTTCTTCAACCGTTAAACGCGGCATTTGTCTTACTAAATTCAAATATGCATCGAATGTTCCAACCGACAAATTAACGGGTAATGCTAGTGGGCTATTCATACTATCTCCAAGTAAAAAGATTTTTTGCGATTTTAGCACTCTCGACCAAAGAGTGCTAATAATTTTTTCGCAAACTTTTACTAAAGCTTATTGGATCTCAGCTCGCAAAATAAAACCACCCATCCACCCAATATGCCTAAGATTGAAGAAGTAGAAATTAAAAACAATGTTTCTGAAAAGCCGAGAAATTGCAGATGCATGTCACCTTCATAAAGACCTGACAACCTTTCAACAGACCCTCTTAAGATTAACATTAAGAGGGTAACAATAAACCAAGCGCTGACCCCTGATATAAAACCTATCCAAAAACCAGTATACAAAAACGGCCGACAAATAAATGCATTAGTTGCCCCCACTAACTTTGAAATAACCACTTCAGCTCGTCTACCATAAAACTCTAAACGCACTGTATTTCCAATAACAAATAAGACAGCAGCCGCTAATAAAATATTCAACAAAAATGCAAATACCTGCGCCACTTCTACAATCGCTTGCAAACGCTCTACCCATTGCAAATCGAATTGTGCGAAATCAACCTCTGGCATTTGCTGAAATTTTTTTAATAAATCAGCTAAACCTTGCTTATCTGTTAAGGTGTTTTTAGGCAAAACCTGAATTACGATAGGTAGCGGATTTTTCTTTAAAGCATTAATCGCAGATCCAAAACCGCTATAATCTTTAAACTCTGCTAAGGCCTGATCTTTACTGATTAAGTCAACTTTCTGAACATTCTGATTATTTAGAATGCTTTCTGACATCTTTTTAGCATGAGCATCCGAAACCTCATCCCTAAGAAATAATGAAATTTGACTACTAGTTTGCAAATTACCTGTTAATTGGTGAATATTAACCACGACAACATAAAAACCGCAAGCCAAGGAAATAGATATTGCTAAAACAGCAATCGTCATTATCGAACTGTAAGGTGTCGCAATCATGCGTCCTAAACTGGAAAATAATGCCTGTGCATGTATATCTCGATAAGCAATAAGCTTATCAGTAAACGTTCCACCTGCTAAAGTCGTTTGACGTTTTTCTTGTTTAACTTGCTTAATAGGTGGATCTTTTTTAATACGATTTTTATTTACACGTTTCATAAATTAATTCACCACCAATTGACCGTGATCTAACTTTAAGACACGTTGATTTAATTGTGAAATTAAAGAAATATCGTGGGTTGCGATTAATATCGTGACACCAACCTGCTGAAATTGTCTAAACAATTCCATAATTTCTGCAGATAACTCTGGATCTAAATTCCCAGTAGGTTCATCAGCAATAATAATAGGGGGCTTATTAACCACAGCACGCGCAATACCGACTCGTTGCTGCTCACCTCCGGACAATGCCAATGGGTACTTTTTTTCTTTGCCTTGTAAACTCACTTTTTCCAATGCAGCTCTGACACGCCTGGTGACTTCTTGATGGCTAAAACCAGCAATAATTAACGGTAATGCCACATTATCAAATACGGTTCTATCATTGAGTAGCTTATAGTCCTGATAGATAAAGCCCATTTTTCTTCTTATAAATGGCAATTGACTTTCTCTTACCAGATTTAAATCATGTCCATCAACAATAATTTGACCACGAGTACAACGCTCCATAACCGCAATTAATCTTAATAGAGTGCTTTTACCAGCACCTGAATGCCCGGTAAGAAAAGCCATTTCACCCCGTTCGAGATTAAAACTGATGTTACGAAGCACATCACCTGTCTCTTCGTAACGCTTAATTACATTAAGAAAATGAATCATCTTAATTAATCTTGCACAAATAAGGCTTCTACAAATAATTCGGCATCAAAATCCTGCAAATCATCAATACCTTCACCTATACCTATAAAACGAATGGGAGTCGCAGTATGCTTAGCCAAAGCAAATATCACCCCACCCTTTGCAGTTCCATCCAATTTTGTAAGCACTAAACCTGTTAATGAGACGGCTTCGTTAAACAACTTAGCCTGCGACAGCGCATTTTGCCCAGTACCTGCATCTAAAACCAATAGAACCTCATGAGGAGCAGACTCATCTAATTTCCCCATTATTCTTTTAATTTTCTTTAATTCCTCCATTAGATTTGATTTCGTATGTAAACGTCCAGCTGTATCTGCAATTAAAACATCAATTCCTTTTGCTTTAGCTGATTGTAAACCATCATATATAACAGAAGCCGAGTCAGCACCCGTATGCTGCGCTACAACAGGAATATTATTACGCTCACCCCACACCTGTAATTGCTCTACCGCAGCGGCTCGGAATGTATCACCCGCCGCAAGCATCACACTATGCCCCTGGGCTTGTAAGCGTTTTGCTAATTTCCCAATCGTTGTCGTCTTACCCGCACCATTAACCCCAACCACTAATATTACAAATGGTGCGCTTTGTTTGGGTATTTGTAATGGTTGACTACACGGTTTAAGTATTCTGAATAACTCTACTTTTAATGCTGCCGATAAAGCCTCACTATCTTTTAGCTCATGTCTCTCAAGGTTACTTGTTAAATGTCTAATAATCTCTGTAGTCGCATCGATACCCACATCAGCCATCAACAGATTAGCTTCTATATCTTCGATTAATTCCGCATTAATTTCTTTTTGGCCCAACGGCAAACCTGACAAAATGCCGCTTAATCCAGTTCTAGTTCTTTTTAACTGTGATTTAAGCCTTACATATAAAGACTCTGGCAAAGGCTCTTCATATACGTCGACTTTATCAGTTGAAGAGGCTAAATCTTTAACTTCTTTAGATATACCCGTGTCTAATATTGGTTTATTTACAACCTCTATTTGAGACAATGAGTCAACGCTGTAACGACTATAAAAACTAATCGCTATCAATGGCAACATTAATACTGCAGCCAAAGCGTGATGCAAAACACCTATCCATAAAGGCAAATTAAACTTAAGAGCAACTATTTCTAATCCATACAATACAAATAATAAGCTTCCTAAAACTATACCAGCAGTTTTAACTGACTTAGATGAATGGATTGATGTCGCAATAAACATCACAACACTAATTACGATGAATACGATTAAAGCTATAACACGATGCAAATAGTTCACTGCAACTTGGGCATCATAGGAGATGACACCATTGTATTGTGTGATTAAGCCTCTAAATAGATCAATTGCACTTGCAAAATCCGCATGTGGTAACCATTGACCATTACATTGTGGAAAACCAACACAAGCGATACCTGCATGATTAGCACCAACCCAAATACCCAAAGTTATTTGTACTAGCAATGAAATAAATGCAATGAAATGTAGTCCTAAAACCAGCCTAGATAGTGGTTTTTTATTTACAGCTAAGTCATTAAATTGAGGATCTGAATGCAAATATAAATAATATAGCAACCAAAATGTAAATAACCCCAGTAGAACATGTATAACGATAACTATTGGGTAATTAATAAGGGCAATAGCAAAATAAGCTAATGTCGTTTGAATTGAAACTAATACCAGTAGTAAAAGACTAATAATAACAAGTTTAAATTTAACTGGTTTCTGCAACCAAGTGGCTACGTTTAAATATAAAACAGTTAATACCAAAGAAGTAGTTAAGTAGTTGTGTCCTTGTGTTTTTATTACTTCAATTAAACCGGGGTCAATAACACCGGAATATATATCACCTATCCTAACAAGAGATCCCAATACCAAGATGATTCCTGTTAAAACAACACTGAACATTGTAAATTTTCTAAACATCCTCTACTCGCTAGCCAATTTGTGAAATTCTAAGTAAATGCATTAGATCGTCTTTTACCTTATAGGTATCAAATCCTGAATCATATTGCATCATTAAGTTGCCTAATGGATCAATTAAAAAAAGTATTCCGTCTTGGACAGGTTGATTACTGATCACTGCTATTTTTTTTAATACTTCAGCACTCAATTTAATTCTTATTAAATCAGAATTAAGTGCTAATTCTTTATTCTCATTTTGTATCAGTTTATCAACCAATGAAGTTTCCAGTTTATTTTCTTGATGCAATAAATTTGCATAAAGATCATGACTGTCTTTATCTTCAAGTAGATTTAAACGCCATAACAAGGTGTCTTTTAACCACCATTCCGCCGCAACAACTTCACTCGGATTTTGATATAAAATTGCTACGCGTCTAGTACGAGGTAATTCTTTATTCAACATCAATCGCAATTGCTTAGTCTTTAACAAGGCTTCTAGACACACCTTATTACAGCCATCATTTGGAATAACATTAACAATCAACCAATGCCCGTGTAATTCTTTTAGATTATTAACCGAAAAAGCATCGAACCCTGTGATATCTTGCTCTGCTATTGTAATTGGAGGTGTTACTAATTGACCTCTATTTGTAGTTCCTTTAACTAAATTAGGATTTTCTTTTAATCCCCACGCGATTAAAAACGGAATAATAGTTAATGAAAAAATAGCGACTATTAATATTTGATTTTTTTTCTGTTGTTCAATCATCTTTATTCTTCTTACTATACCAAAAAAACAACACTGTTAATGTCAGAGCTAAAGCAAACCACTGAACAGCATATGCTATGTGCTGTTCAGGCAACATAATCGAACTTACCTGCCAATCGCGCTTAAAACCTTCTGGCAAATCTTTATCCAATTCAACTTGAAAACTAAAAAGAGTATAGCCCAGTATATTTTCTAAAACAGGTGTATCAACTACTTGAACAATTGACGGCCAATTAGAACTTGGTATTTCTGCTCCATCCAATTTAATTCCAACACTTGGAAAACTATTTACTCTCCCAGTAAGCTCGTCAGGATCGGATTGTATTTTTATTTCCGGCAAGAGATTTCTATTTGTATTAAGCGGAACCCAACCTCTATTTACTAATACTGCTTGAGGGCCATCAAACAGTATAAAAGGTGTTAATACTAAATAACCAACTTTACCGGCATTTATCTGATTATCAATCAGAAATTGATGTTCTTTATCATAACGCCCTTGCAACTTAACTTTTTTATATTTCAGTAAATCTAGGTTGTTTTCAGTACTTTTTGATAACGATACTATTTCTGAAGTAGCTAAGCCTGACTGACGCTTTTCAAGAATTAAGGTCTTCACTGAAGCTCGATCTAATTGCCAAAAACCTAAAGAAATTAATATCGGTAATACACATAAATACATAATTGTTGGCGTTTTCTTAAAGTTCATCTGCAGGTCATCATATAAATACTTACGCTTTTATTGTTAAGCTATTGGCACAAATTCATTAATAAACGAAAATACATCAACCTATAATCTTTTATTAAACACTATCATGATTCTTCAAAGCATCATTCTAATCGCATTTATACTAATTATCATTAGCCTAGGCTCGGCTTTATTTCATCTAATTAAACATAAATCTGAAGAGCAATCCCAAAAAACACTGAAGTCACTAACTTTTCGTATTACTCTTTCATTGATTTTGTTTGTATTTATTTTTATTGCTTTTGCTACAGGCTTCATTAAACCTCACGGTATTGGTGTAAAAATGAATAACCCTCATATTTCAGAAATGGAGTAAAACAAGCAATAAAAACTTGCTGACAAAAAAAAAGCGCCACCCAAAATAGGCAGCGCTTTCTAAAGTATGTAGCAGATATTACATTAAATAAACAAAAATAAACAAACCTAACCAAACCACATCCACAAAATGCCAGTACCATGCTGCAGCTTCAAATGCAAAGTGATTCTCTGGGGAAAAATGTCCTCTTGTACTACGAAACAATACAACACTTAAAATGATAGCACCCACACAAACATGGAAGCCATGAAACCCCGTTAACATAAAGAATGTCGAGCCATAAACACCCGATCCTAATGTTAAGCCCATTTCTGTATATGCCTCATGATATTCAATCGCTTGAAAACATACAAACAAAAAACCCAATGCAACAGTAGCAATTAAACCTTTAATCAATTGGCCTCGGTTCTTAGCTAGCAAACCATGATGAGCCCATGTACAAGTCACGCCACTACTTAATAAAAGTAAAGTGTTTAAAAAAGGCAAACCCCATGCACCCATGGGTTCAAATTCACCACCCACTTTACCAGGACCGTTTGTTGGCCAAGTGGCATCAAAAGCAGGCCATAAAAGTTCCTTAGTTGCCCCTTCACCTAACCAAGGTACCGATAAATTTCTTGTGTACCACAATGTTCCAAAAAACACAGCAAAGAATACTATTTCCGAGAAGATAAACCACATCATGCCATGTCTATACGAGATTCCGACCTCATGATTATACATGCCCGATTCACTTTCTTTAGCTTGTAAACTGAACCATCCGACCAACATAGTAATAAATGTTAATAAACCAACTATCATCAATGGCTGCCCAATTGAAGATCCGTTTAAGAAGTTGGCAAATCCCGCAAGCATAATCATCAACCCAACCGTACCAATAACGGGCCAAGTCGCTTTATGCGGTATGTAATAGGTGCTATTTGTAGACATTAGTTTCCCCTTTTTTTAATTATTTACTGACCTTTCAGTATTATCGAAAAATGTGTATGAAAGTGTAATAGTTTTATATTGCTCAGGTATTTCTGGATTAATAACAAAACGCATCGGCATTTTTTTAGTTTCCCTCGCTTTAAAGGTTTGCTCTGAGAAACAAAAACACTCAATTTTTTCAAAATATTTACTTATAAGAGCGGGTGAAAAACTAGCGATAGCTCTAGATTTCATTTCTTTATTTGTTTTATTCTCAGCATAAAAATTTACCGTATGGTATTCCCCAGGATGCACTTTTATTTGCTTAACTTCTGCATGAAAATCCATAGGGGTAGATTCATTTAATACTGTTAAGAACTCCACAGTAATTTCCCTATTAACATCCACTTTATAAGCGGATTCTGATACTTTCTTTATATCATCTGGCCTATCACGCTCTATCCATTTCCACTCGCATAACACATCATAAATAGGCACTAAAGCATAACCAAAACCAAACATAGCAACTGCAACTAATAATAAGCTTCGAGCTAATTTAAGATTTTTTTTACTAATAGAATCTGTCATTAAGATACGGCTTGTGCGACAGCAAATAAATAGAAAACTAAGGTGATAGCCCCTAATATAACCGCTGTTAAAATATTCTTATTTTTTATTGTCATGTTTATATTCAAAGTTAAGTAGCGCAACATTATTTATTTGCTACGCTACAGACTTTTAAAGCTTAATGTGAATCCAACACGTGTTCAGTAGGAACACTTGCTGGTGGCGTAGTCCAAGTATGATAAGGAAGCGGAGTAGGCAATGTCCACTCTAAGCTATGCTTACTTGCGTCCTCCCATACTTCATCAGAAACCTTCTCACCAGTTCCGCCTCTAATAGTATCAATAACTATATAAAGAAAAAGTAATTGACTTGCTCCAAATATAAAACCACCCACACTAGAAATCATATTCCAATCTGCAAATTGCACCGCATAATCTGGAATCCTTCTAGGCATACCCGCTAAACCTAAAAAATGTTGTGGGAAAAATAATATATTTACAGAAATAACGGACAACCAAAAATGTAACTGTCCAATTTTTTCGTTATACATATTGCCAGTCCATTTAGGCAACCAAAAATAACCCGCAGCCATCAATATGAACACAGATGCAGGTACTAAGGTGTAATGGAAATGTGCCACAATAAAATAGGTATCATGGTATTGAAAATCAGATGGTGCAATTGACATCATCAAACCAGTAAAGCCACCCAAAGTGAATAAAACCACGAATGCTATTGAAAATAACATGGGAGTTTCAAATGTCATTGCTCCTTTCCACATAGTTGCAGTCCAGTTAAACACTTTTACCCCTGTTGGTACCGCAATAATCATGGTTGCGTACATAAAATACAACTCACCCGCAATTGGCATACCCACAGTAAACATGTGATGCGCCCATACGATAAATGACAAAAATGCAATAGATGCAGTTGCCCAAACCATCGATGCATAACCGAATAATGGCTTACGAGCAAAAACAGGAATGATTGTAGATGCCACACCGAAAGTAGGCAGAATCATAATATATACTTCTGGGTGACCAAAGAACCAGAAGATATGTTCGTACAATACTGGATCACCACCACCCGCCGCATTAAAGAAGCTAGTATGGAAAAACTTATCCGTTAATAACATAGTCACTGCACCAGCAAATACTGGCATAACAGCAATTAACAAGAAAGCAGTAATCAACCAAGTCCATACGAACAATGGCATGTCCATTAATTTCATAGCGGGGGCGCGCATATTGAAAATAGTTGCGATAATATTGATAGCACCCATGATTGATGAGATACCCAATAAATGCACTGAGAAAATAGCGAAAGGTAATGCTTTACCAACAGTAATGGGTTGCAATACTAAAGGAGGGTATAAAGTCCAACCTCCATTAGGTGCGCCACCTTCCATAAATAAAGTGCTCGCTAGCAATAAAACACCCGCAACTAACATCCAAAAACTCATGTTATTCATGCGAGGTAATGCCATATCAGTTGCACCAATCATCAACGGAATTTGCCAATTAGCTAATCCAACAAAAGCGGGCATAACTGCACCAAATACCATAACTAATGCATGCATTGTAGTCATTGAGTTAAAAAATGCAGGATCTACAAATTGTAAACCTGGCTCAAATAATTCAGCTCGAATTACCATCGCCATAGCGCCACCCACAAAAAACATAGTTAAAGCGAACAATAAGTACAAAGTACCTATGTCTTTATGATTCGTAGTAATAATCCATCTTAACAAACCTTTTTCAGGTCCGTGATCGTGGTGGTGATCATCATGGTGATCATGTGCATCTTCAGCAGCAGACATAATTTATACCTCTAAAATTATAAAAAAAGAGTAAGTTGATAGCAGAATCCGAAAACTATTCATCATCATCCGGTAATGCAGTTTGTTTTGGCTGCAACTCGTCGCCAACTTTATTACCCAAATTATTACGCACATAAGTCATCAACTCGGCAAATTCTTTGCCATTGAGCTTCTCAAACTTAGGCATTTTTGAAGTACCCGCACGTAAGAAGCCATCTAAAGACTCCCATTTACCTGTTGCTATTGCACTACCTGTTAAGGCAGGAATTAAACCTGGTACACCAGCACCATCAATTTGATGACATCCGACACAGTTTTTTAAATACACTGACTCACCATGAGCCATTAACTGCTGACGACTCTGATCACTTAAGTCTGGTTTTTGTTTTTGCTGCTCAATAGTTCTAGCAACCCAAGCATCATAATCAGCTTGTTCCATTGCGATAACAACGATTGGCATAAAACCATGATCTCGTCCACATAACTCTGTACATTGACCACGATAAGTACCTGGTTTTTCAACTAAAGTCCATGCTTCATTGATGAATCCAGGATTAGCATCTTTTTTCCAACCTAAATCAGGTACCCACCAAGAATGAATAACGTCTGTTGAAGTCAATACAAATCGTACTTTCTTATGAACAGGTATAACCAAAGGTTTATCCACATTCAACAAGTAATTTGGAACTGAACGAGGGTCAGCACCCACCGTTCTATGAACTCGTTCACTCGCTTCATCTAAATGACTTTCAAAATGAATATCGTTATCTAAATATTTATAATCCCAATACCATTGACGACCTGTCACTTGGATGGTCATATCTGATTTTTCAACGTCACTCAATTCCAATAAAGTTTTAGTAGCAGGAATAGCCATAGCCACTAAAATTAGGGTTGGAATAATAGTCCAGATTATCTCGACTGTTGTATTTTCATGAAATTGTGCAGCTACATGCCCCTTAGATTTACGATGATGAAATATTGAATAAAACATTGCGCCAAAAACCACAATGCCTATAAAAACGCAGATCCATAAGATCAGCATATGTAGGTCATAAATGTCATTACTGACCTTAGTAACCCCTTTCATTAAATTGAGCGTATAGTCCGCATGCGCTGTTCCAAGCCCTAAAGCCATTAAAATCAGACCTGCGAATAGTTGCTTTTCTTTGTTCACGGAGCAGCCCCTTCGATTGTAGTTATAAAACTCTTGAATTATAAGTATTTATATAGATCGTAATGTGAAACTATCCCTAAATAGCTTACACAATCCCTTTACGTAATAATTATCTCAAAAAACGTGTAGATTTTAACTCATGACGCCAATCTATACTAGACGTCGTTTGCTTGATTTTAATTTGTATCTTCAAAAAAAAAGCTTGTGACCTCCCCAAGACACAAGCTTTTTATAATTAATTTAGTACCTTATTAGCTATTCAAAGCATCAGCATAAACTTGATCAAAAGTGGGCATATGACTATCCAACCAACCTTTTATCAACTGCCCGACCTATTGTGTAAAATCTGCTTCACCTGCGTGAAACTTTGCTTGCAAACCGCCAGCAATTCCAACGAAGGCAACATGCTCCTCTTTATGGCGATAAAGCGCCAGTGAAACTTGTTACCACCCTTTCTTTTTTTCATGAGCGACATGATCTACTACATAAGCGATCAAATCATCTCATTGTGCGCCCACAGCGGAAAGATCAGCACCACTGGTTGCTAAATCATACAACTTATTTAACTATTAAATAAAACCTTATGCTCCTCATCTGCAAACCAAACATTAATAGCATACTGACTTGCTGTTCAAGCAATTAAAGCCATTATCTTTCTCCTGAGTGATCAAGACACTATTAACCATAATAAAATTATGGTATATTTAACTTCACAAGTCAACATTAATGCAATTGATTTATAAAGCTCGTATCAATTTTACAATCTCCCATAACCGGATGATCAATTACACTTTGCTCAAAATCTTTATAGGTAGGCAATTGAAAGGCTATACGAACTATTTTTCCAGCGGAAAATTCAAATTCAATAGCTCCACCCTTGAGCCTTGGACTTCCCTGCTTTGTTGTGAACAATACAATCCCATCATTAGTATTAAACTGCCCTTGTTGATCTGATAATAAGCGTGCACAACTAAATTCATTGAATAATAAACCCGAAATAACCTGTGCTAACTGGCGCGCAGTTATCACTATTCCTTCCGCAGGAATTTGTGCAACTGAAATTGTTTCAGTTACCATTGGATCTGGGACAGTTGGTTTACTAACTTGAAGGGGAACAGTCACAACGTTAACGCCATAACCGTCAGCTGCAGCTGTTGAAACCGCTAGGGAGCTAGGCTCTACATTAGTTTGATTTTTTGGATCGGCAAGCAATTTCTCTAAACCAAAATTACCCAAATAATTCTGCAATAAAACGGTTCCATCACCCTTAGCCGTGGTAAACAATAAAGGGTATAACTGTTGCTCAACCTCAACCGTATTTGAATTTGTCAAAATACGCGCAAACTGCCGTTCTATTGACCTTAAAGGCAATAAAAGCTTAGATTTTTTATTACCCGAAACTTGAAATTCTTGCCAATCAAGTTGTGAATTAACATGCAACCCCATCGCCTTCATAACAATATAATCATCTGAAACCAAACAAGATCCAAAGCTTTTTGCTTTAATAGTCTCCATAGTTTTACTTGAAACATCATCACTCAGAAGTTGCTCAGAGGTACTATTGTAATTTCTCCAATCAGGGCTATTTAGCAAAAAATAATATAAAAAAGCATTTCGATCAAATTTATTGAAACCTAAATCACGTAAAATGATTTTGACTTTTTTACAATTACTTTCAACATCACTATAATTAGCCCAGTCAGGGTTCAGATTTGGTTTATCAGTGGCTTTAGTCTGCTCAAGTAACTGCACTAATTTTGTATCACCATCCACCATTTTACTTGGCAGATAACCAATCTCACTTAAATTTAAATCTCTTGCGTCAGGAATTCCATCACTATTAGTATTCAACAATAAAGAAGCTGAAAGCTCTGGAGACACTTTTAATTCCCCAAGAACTTGGGTTTCTGCCCCTAAAACATTAACGCCGCCTTCTGCAACACTATAAACCTTGAATTTGGCTTTCTTTAAAGCCCCCGTGTTACCAGAAAAACTAACCAGATTCGGTAAAGAATGTGACTCCGAACTTTGCTTAGCAGATGTTTTTGGAGCAGGACTAGTTTGTGCAGTAGTCTTGGCCCATTGTCCGGCAATTTGGCCTACAGCTGCAACACCAACCCCAACACCTGTTAACGCTAACAAGCTACTTGCCGCAGTAACATCTCCTGCCAACCCAGCCATATTAACTTCGTGATTTGCACTTGAGTTAAAGTTATATTCAATAGCAGTCTCCTTCCCATAATCTAAACGCACCCAAGGCATCAAAGCCGTCTTTTTTGCTTCGAACTTAAAATTACACTTGCCTGTACTAGATTGATATAAAAATCCCGTGACGTCATTCTTATACTTTAAGGCATCATTTCGAACTGAGAAGATCAAAGATGAAAACAAATCTCCATTTTCATAGCTTGGCGACAAGTTATTACAACCCGACTTTAAGACATTTTCGCCTTTAAAATCAAACTCTGAAATCAACCTCATATAGTAATCATCGCCATCTATCCCCTTAAATCCAGAAATAGGTTCAAATGAAATTGATTCAATTGATTGAGCTGAATTAGACTCACCCACTTGATTAGAAGGATAATCAAGCGCAATTTGGCGTGTTGGAGTACAAGCTAGCAACATAGAAATCGATACTAAAGTCGCGATTAAACGTTTAAACATATTTATAAACTTATAATGCATTTTAAATCACTGAATCAATCAAATAATCAAAATGATAGGTCTAACATACCTTACTTGTCATGTATTATTTTTTTAAGCATATTAACTTCAAGAAAGTAATTGATCAAAACCAACTCAGCTTTAATGCTCTCAATTTTTCGCACAATTAAAATTCATACCATGTAAAATCAGCTAACTATTTTTTGTAATTTGAGATTAATAAAGTGTTTAGAGGAACAACAATACTTTCTGTACGCCGTGGCGATAAAGTAGTAATTGGTGGTGACGGCCAAGTCACGCTAGGAAACACCGTAATGAAGGGAAATGCTAGAAAAGTTAGACGCTTATACCACGATAAAGTCATTGCAGGATTCGCAGGCGCTACTGCAGATGCATTTACACTATTCGAGCATTTTGAAGGTAAGCTTGAAAAACATCGAGGTAATTTAACCAGAGCGGCTGTTGAAATGGCTAAAGACTGGCGTACAGAGCGGGCTTTACGCAAATTAGAGGCCTTATTGACTATTGCTGATGCTAAAACTTCACTAATCATATCGGGCACAGGTGATGTAATTGAACCTGAATACGATTTAATGGCAATTGGTTCCGGTGGCGCATTTGCCCAAGCAGCGGCACGCGCTTTACTTGAAAACACAGACCTAAGTGCACGAGAAATAGTGGAAAGATCATTAAATATCGCTGCGGATATTTGCATATACACCAATCACAATCTTCGTATCGAAGAACTAGACGCAGAGCCAAACGAGTAAACGCATGACACAAATGACCCCTAAAGAAATTGTAAATGAACTTGATAAACACATTGTCGGTCAATCAAGCGCAAAAAGATCAGTTGCTATTGCACTTAGAAATAGGTGGCGTAGACAACAAGTAGACCCCATTTTAAGAAACGAAATTACGCCAAAAAACATATTAATGATTGGACCGACTGGAGTCGGTAAAACAGAAATTGCGCGCAGACTTGCGCGTTTAGCTAATGCTCCTTTTATAAAAATTGAAGCGACAAAATTTACTGAAGTTGGATACGTTGGTCGAGATGTTGAATCAATCATTCGCGACCTCATTGATACGGCTGTTAAAATGACTCGTATCGCCGAAATGGCTAAGGTAGAAAACAAGGCTTATGACGCCGCCGAAGATAAAATACTCGATACTTTATTACCACGAGCAGATGGTGGCATGCTATCAGAAACTGAAGAGTCAACTCGCCAAAAAATGCGTAAAAAACTGCGTGAGGGTGATCTAGACAACAAAGAAATCGAGATTGACGTTCACATAGCGCCAATGGGTGTTGAAATCATGGCACCACCTGGCATGGAAGAAATGACTAGCCAGTTGCAAAGCATGTTTCAAAACATAAGTACTGGAAAAACAAAATCCCGTAAGATGCCTATCAAAAAAGCCTTACAGTCATTACAAGAAGAAGAAGCAAGCAAACTCGTTAATGAAGATGAGATTCGCTTTAGAGCGGTGGAATCAGTAGAACAAAATGGCATCGTGTTTCTTGATGAAATTGACAAAATTTGTAAGCGCTCTGAGTTAGGCGGCGGCGGTGGCGAAGTATCCAGAGAAGGCGTGCAAAGAGATTTATTGCCTTTAGTAGAGGGAAGTACGGTAAGTACAAAATATGGAGCAATAAAAACCGACCATATTTTATTTATTGCCTCGGGGGCATTTCATATTGCAAAACCGTCTGATTTGATCCCAGAACTACAAGGAAGATTTCCAATTCGGGTAGAACTAAATGCCTTAACCGCTGATGATTTCGTCCGCATTTTAACAGAACCTAATGCGTCACTAACTGAACAATACATTGCGCTATTAGCAACAGAAGGTGTTAATTTATCATTTGCTGACGATGGCATTCAACGCATAGCAGAATTAGGTTGGCAAGTTAACGAACGCGTCGAAAATATTGGCGCAAGAAGACTACACACCCTTTTAGAACGACTACTTGAAGAAATTTCCTATAATGCAACTGATCTAGAAAATAAAAATATCGTCATTGATGCAACATACGTAGATCAGCATTTAACTGAATTTGCGGATGATGAAGATTTAAGTCGTTATATTCTATAATAAAACTTAAAATTAATTACACTTATCATAATGCGTTTAACTGTTAAACCTTGTAATTGCTGGCCAACTGAAATTAAACTTCATCAATTATCTAACATACTTGAAATTAGTTTTGATGATGGCAGTCAGTTTCAATTACCTTGTGAATACCTTAGAGTCTTCACACCATCAGCAGAAGCTGTTGGCCACGGCCCTGGTCAAGAAGTTTTACAATTTAATAAAGAAGATGTAGGCATCACAGAAATTAAGCCTATAGGTAACTACGCTATTAGCCCTGTCTTTAGTGATGGGCACATCAGCGGAATATATACGTGGGACTTACTATACAAATTAGGCTCTGAATATCAAACATTATGGGTTAATTACCTAAATGAACTTGAATCGGCTGGACATAAGCGTAAAGAAACATTAAAAAACTAGGCATAAATAATGACAAACGACAACACCACTCACTTTGGTTTTAAACAAGTTGCGACAGAAGAAAAAGTTAATTTAGTCCGCGGTGTATTCGACTCAGTTGCAGGCCAATACGATATTATGAATGACTTAATGTCTATGGGTATTCACCGAATCTGGAAACGCGTAGCCGTTCAATTGAGCAACGTTCGAAAAGACGAACAAGTACTCGACTTAGCTGGCGGAACAGGCGATTTAACCATACTTTTCGAACAGCGTGTTGGTAAAAATGGTCAGGTAGTGCTTGCAGATATTAATTCTGAAATGTTACGAACAGGTCGTAACCGACTTATAGACAAGGGATTAATTGAAAACGTTCGCTACGCTCAGGTTAATGCAGAATGCCTTCCATTCGAAGACAACACTTTTGATTGCGTTTGTATTGCATTCGGCCTTAGAAATGTCACTGACAAGGATGCTGCCTTACGCTCGATGTATCGTGTTCTTAAACCAGGTGGTCGTGTTATCGTACTTGAATTCTCACATCCAATCGATAAAATCACCGAGACTGTTTACGACTTCTACTCATTTAAACTACTACCAAAAATTGGCAAAATAGTTGCAAAAGATGAAGACAGCTACCGATACCTTGCCGAATCTATTCGCATGCACCCTAAGCAAGAAGAGCTCAAGAACATGATGATAAACGCCGGCTTAGAACGTTGCGAATACTTCAACATGACACAAGGTATAGTAGCTGTGCATAGAGGCTACAAAATCTAGCATGATCATCAAACCACTATTAATGAGTGCATTAGAAAATGCACTCAATATTTTCCTTAGCTTAGACAATAACATCTCTCAATATCTGTCGCCATTAGCTAATAAAATAATCGCAATAAATATTCAACCTTTCAACGAAACCCTTTACCTTTGCCCTACCCCAAATTCTATTCAACTGCTAGATTTTAGCCCTAAAGAAGCAGATACTCGCCTTACTGGCTCAGTCTTTGCATTTGGACTAATGGGAATCAGTGCTAGTCCGATGCGCTCAATTTTTTCTGGTGATGTTAAGATTGAAGGAGATATGCAAACGGGTAAAAAATTCCAAGAACTCTTCGAAAAATTAGACTTAAACTTAGAGCCATTAATTGCCCAATACACCGGCAATACGGTTGCAAACAGTTTGGGTCAATTTTTTCAATCTAGTAAAAGCTGGAGCGAACAAACTGCTGAAACATTTAAATTAAATATTGCAGAATTTCTTCAAGAAGAGACTCGTGACCTTCCTTCAGCACCTGAAATTGACATATTTTATAAAGAAGTTGACCAATTACGTTGCGATTTTGATCGCTTGAATAGCCGTATCGAACGCCTACACAATTCTCATTCTAAAGGTAACCCGTGATTCGCCCGCAAATTCTCTTACGCCTAATCCACATCAATTGGGTACTTATATATCATGGATTAGATGAAATAGTTTTAAAAACCAACTTGTTTCGCCCTATTCGATATTTAGCTTTTATAACACCCAGTTTCTGGCTTAAATCTAGAAAAGATTCCCAAGCCGTTAGAATTAGACGCGCATTAGAAGAACTCGGCCCCATCTATGTAAAATTTGGCCAAGCTCTATCAACGCGTAAAGATATACTCCCTGATGACATAGCGGATGAACTAGTCAAACTCCAAGACCGCGTTCCTCCATTTGCCAATAATATCGCTATAGGTATCATTGAAAAAGAGCTAGAAATGTCAATCCAAGAGGCATTCAAGCAGTTCGACGCCACGCCTTTAGCTTCTGCTTCTGTTGCCCAAGTTCACACCGCTGTTTTACATACGGGTGAAAGTGTCATTGTTAAAGTATTACGCCCTAATATTGAGAAACAAATCCAATCAGATATTGGCTTACTTTATGAACTGGCTCACTTTGCAGAAAAATTTTGGCCGGATGCAAAAAGATTGCGCGCAACAGAAGTCGTTTCTGAGTTTGAAAAAACCACGTTAGACGAACTAGATTTAATCAGAGAAGCTGCGAATGCCGCAAAATTACGCAGAAACTTTGATAAATCTGAACAACTTTACATACCAGAAATTTATTGGACATTTACACGAAAAAACGTCATGGTAATGGAAAGAATCCATGGCATACCTGTAGGTGAAATAGAACAATTAAAAGCGGGCGGCGCTAATTTTAAAGTCTTAGCTGAACGCGGTGTTGAAATCTTCTTTACCCAAGTATTTAGAGATAATTTTTTCCATGCCGACATGCACCCCGGCAATATTTTTGTGGAATTACCCGATAAATATATCGCGGTTGACTTTGGTATTGTTGGCACATTATCGTTATCAGACCAACGTTATTTAGCTGAAAATTTCTTAGCATTTTTTAACCGCGACTACCGAAAAGTAGCAGAAATGCATGTCGAATCTGGCTGGGTCCCCAGTACAACAAGAATAGAAGAATTTGAGTCAGCGATTAGAAGTGTTTGCGAGCCTATATTTGAGAAACCTCTTAAAGATATTTCGTTCGGACAATTGTTATTAAGACTTTTTCAAACTGCACGACGTTTTGACATGGTTGTACAACCTCAATTGGTTCTACTACAAAAAACTTTATTAAATATTGAAGGGTTAGGTCGTCAACTCTATCCAGAACTTGATTTATGGCAAACAGCGAAACCTTATCTTGAACAATGGTTTCATGATCGAATAGGACCTAAAGCTAAAATCAACAAATTAATAAAACAATTTCCTGAATTTGCAGAACAATTCCCAGAAGTACCTAGTTTAGTTTATAAGGCTCTTAACAACGCCGCTCAAGCTCAACAACAAGCGGATACGCAACATCGAGAACTCATACAACTACGTCAACAACTTAATGACAATCATAGAACTACGGTTTGGACTATGATTTTAAGTACCTTAGTCATCAGTCTAGTAGTCATTTTCCAGTGACCTTAATTATCAATTTATAAACAACAACTAAATCTGTCAAAAATCGCTATTTATAATTATTGACTTTAGCGAATCATAATTATAGAATCCACTTAGCTTGAAAATAGTTTTACCGTTATGCTTATCTTTACGAAGTTGTTATCAACTTGCTCGTCCTGCTTATCATAAGTAATTCTTAAATTTCCCAGCGCTACCGCCTATTAAGGCTTACTTACATAATACAGGACTAAACAATGACAACTGGTACAGTTAAATGGTTTAATGCGGAAAAAGGTTTTGGTTTCATTCAACAAGAGAATGGCCCTGACGTTTTTGTACATTTTCGTAATATCAACAGTTCAGGTTTTAAATCTCTAGATGAAGGCCAAAAAGTACAGTTTACTGTTACTCAAGGTCAAAAAGGACCTCAAGCAGAAGAAGTAACAATCATCTAATGCTATCAAATCTTTAGCCTTAATCATAAGGCTAAAGATTTTCCTCGATACAACGCCTCAAATTACTCAGCTTTAATCGCTTGCTAATCTAAAATAAAGTCGTATATAAAACTTAATAATTAAACACAAAGTAAACTTTTTACAACATTAGATACGCAACATTAATCTATTTATTTCCTAAAATGAAATGATTTATCAAGCCGTTTATTTATCTACTGTTTGTAATAAAACGTACACATTGTGTCTTTTACACATAAATTTTCTTGTGCTATGCTAGGCGATATTTTTAAGGTAGCACTAGGGATACGTGCCACTTTTGCAAACAAAATCGGCGTTGAGATAAGAGAATGACTGAATTGAACACAATGGAAACGATAGTGCAAGACATCATCACTGCACTTAAGGATAAACCAGGCGCATTATTACCTATTTTACATGCAGTTCAAGATCAATTAGGTTATGTCCCTGCCGATAGCGTTCCAGCAATAGCTAAAGCATTACATCTTTCTCGTGCGGAAGTTCACGGTGTAATTAGCTTCTATCACTACTTTCGTGACACTGCTCCGGGCAAACAGACTATTCACTTATGTAGAGCAGAATCATGCCAAGCTATGGGTGGAAAAAAATTAGAAGCACATGTTAAAGCGTCTCTAGGAATCGATTATCATGAAACAACAGCAGATGGGAAATTCTCATTAGAGCCTGTTTATTGCTTAGGCAACTGTGCATGTTCTCCTGCAATGCAGATTGACCATGAGATATACGGTCGTGTGACAGCAGAAAATTTTGAAAATATTATAAATCAAGCCGAGGAAATCGCATGAGCATAACGATTTACGTCCCATGCGACTCTACTGCTGTATCAATTGGCGCTGATCGTGTTGCTAAAGCGATTAGTCAAGAAGCCCAAAAACGTAACATTAGTATTAATTTAGTCCGTAACGGCTCGCGCGGTCTTTACTGGCTTGAACCACTTGTTGAAGTTTTAACACAGGCTGGCAGAATAGCTTATGGCCCTGTAGAAGTAAAAGATGTCACTAGTCTTTTTGAAGCAGACTTTATTAATGGCGGCGCTCATCCTCTCTACCTTGGATTAACTGAAGAAATTGACTATCTAAGAAAACAACAACGTTTAACTTTTGCGCGCATTGGTATTACAGACCCCATTAGCTTAGAAGACTACATCAAGCACGATGGTTATAACGGTCTAGGTAACGCACTCAAAGCATCACAAACTGACATCGTAAAAGCTGTAACAGACTCTGGCTTACGTGGGCGTGGTGGAGCTGCATTCCCTACAGGTATTAAATGGAACACCGTTCTTAACACTCCCTCAGAACAAAAATATATTATTTGTAATGCTGATGAAGGCGATTCAGGCACATTCTCTGACCGAATGGTTATGGAAAGTGACCCGTTTGTTCTAATAGAAGGTATGACTATCGCGGGTATCGCAGTCGGCGCAACACAAGGTTACATCTATCTACGCGTTGAATATCCCCATGCACACATTGCCCTAAATACTGCCATTGAAAAAGCCTACGCTGCAGGATATTTAGGAGACAACATTCAAGGCAGTGGAAAAACTTTTAACCTAGAAGTTCGTTTAGGCGCTGGAGCTTATGTTTGTGGCGAAGAAACTTCTCTTATGGAGAGCTTAGAAGGTAAACGTGGCTTAGTGCGTTTTAAACCGCCACTACCCGCCATCAGTGGTTTGTTTGGTAAACCTACGGTTGTTAATAACGTTATTTCATTAGCGTCTGTACCTATCATCTTAGATAAAGGCGGTGATTATTACCGTGACTTTGGTATGGGTAGATCACGTGGAACACTCCCTCTGCAACTGGCTGGAAATCTTAAACACACAGGCTTAGTTGAAGTTGCCTTCGGGATGACCTTACGCGAGTTACTCTATGATTTTGGTGGTGGCTCTGCAACGGGTCGGCCCATCAAAGCCGTACAAGTGGGCGGACCGTTAGGCTCGTATTTACCTGAATCTCAATTTGACACGCCCTTAGACTATGAAGCTTTTGCTGCCAATTGGACCGTTTTAGGTCATGGTGGTGTTGTAGCATTTGATGACACAGCTAACATGGCAGAGTTAGCCCGTTATAACATGGAATTTTGTGCCGCTGAATCTTGTGGTAAATGTACGCCTTGCCGCATTGGTTCAACGCGGGGCTACGAAGTCATGGACGAAATTATTGCTGGTCAAGCGCTGGATAAAAACATCCCTTTACTGCGTGACCTTTGCAACACCCTACTAAACGGGTCGCTTTGCGCTCTGGGTGGTATGACGCCTTATCCTGTACTAAGTGCTTTAAATCATTTTCCGAAAGACTTCGGTGTTGATGATCAAGCTAACACAGCCGTATAAAGACACGAGGAATTAATGATGAGTATCAATAAAGATAAAGATTTTGGCACCCCAGCAAGCCCCTCAACCAAATTAGTTAATTTAGAGATCGATGGCTTTAAAGTCAGCGTTCCTGAAGGCACCTCCATCATGCGAGCGGCCTCTTCTATCGGTATTGATATCCCAAAACTGTGTGCAACTGATAGTGTGGAACCGTTTGGATCTTGTCGTTTATGTATCGTACAAATTGAAGGTGGTCGTGGTATGCCAGCTTCTTGTACCACACCGTGTGGTGAAGGCTTAAAAGTTTCCACACAAAGTCAAAAATTAGCGGAAGTACGCCGTGGCGTTATGGAACTATACATTTCTGATCACCCGTTAGATTGCTTAACATGTTCGGCAAACGGTGATTGTGAATTACAAGATATGGCCGGAGCAGTTGGTTTACGCGAAGTACGTTATAACCCTGTTGAAACGCACTTACAGGCTGTAAAAGACGAAAGTAACCCTTATTTCAGTTTTGACCCAAGTAAATGTATTGTTTGTTCACGTTGTGTAAGAGCCTGTGAAGAAACCCAAGGCACTTTCGCCTTAACAATTGATGGTCGTGGCTTTGACTCTAAAGTATCGCCAGGCCAAAACGAAGACTTCATGGATTCTGAATGTGTGTCGTGTGGTGCTTGTGTACAAGCCTGCCCTACTGCCACATTAATGGAAAAATCTGTTATTGATCATGGTCAACCTGAACATGCTATTGTTACTACCTGTGCCTATTGTGGTGTAGGTTGTTCATTTAGAGCAGAAATGAAAGGTGAACAAGTCATTCGCATGGTACCTAACAAAAATGGCCAAGCGAACCACGGTCATTCTTGTGTTAAAGGTCGATTTGCATTTGGCTATGCAACCCATAAAGATCGTATTACTAAACCGATGATTCGAGCCAGCATTAAAGATGCGTGGCAAGAAGTAAGTTGGGAAGAAGCGATTAATCATGCGGCTTCAGAATTAAAACGCATCCAAACACAATATGGCAAAGATGCTATTGGTGGCATCACTTCATCGCGTTGTACTAACGAAGAAGTTTACGTGATGCAAAAACTGATTCGCGCTGGCTTTGGTAATAATAACGTAGATACCTGCGCACGTGTATGTCACTCGCCAACAGGTTACGGATTAAAACAAACTTTTGGTGAGTCTTCAGGAACTCAAGACTTTGATTCCGTGATGCAAGCTGACGTTATCATTGTGATTGGTGCTAACCCAACTGATGGTCACCCTGTTTTTGGTTCACAAATGAAAAAACGCTTACGTCAAGGCGCTAAGCTGATCGTTGTTGATCCACGTGAGATAGATTTAGTTAAAAACTCACCACATGTCACCGCTAATTATCATTTAAAACTACGTCCTAGCACGAACGTTGCTGTTATTAATGCCTTTTCGCATGTGATTGTTTCAGAAAATCTAGTCGATGAAGCGTTTGTTAATGAGCGTTGTGATGTCGCGTCATTCAACAAATGGCGTACCTTTGTTTCTGATACTCGCCATTCTCCAGAAAACACAGAATCTATTACGGGTATTCCTGCTGCAGACTTAAGAGCTGCGGCAAGATTGTATGCAACGGCTAACAACTCAGCTATCTATTATGGTCTAGGGGTAACAGAACATAGCCAAGGTTCTACTATGGTTATTGGTATTGCGAACTTAGCGATGGCAACGGGTAATTTAGGTCGCGTGGGTGTGGGTGTAAATCCATTACGCGGTCAAAACAACGTACAAGGTTCTTGTGATATGGGCTCTTTCCCCCACGAGTTCCCAGGCTATCGTCACGTGTCTGATGTAGATACTCACAACTTATTTGAAGGTGCTTGGAATGCAGAACTCAGTTCTGAACCCGGCTTACGTATCCCAAATATGTTTGATGCGGCTTTAGATAAAAGCTTTATGGGTCTCTATTGTGCAGGTGAAGATATTGCCCAATCTGACCCAGATATTCAACATGTTCATTCGGCTTTACGGGCAATGGAATGTGTTATCGTCCAAGATATCTTCTTAAATGAAACGGCTAAATTCGCGCATGTATTTTTACCTGGCGCTTCATTCCTAGAAAAAACCGGTACTTTTACTAACGCAGAACGTCGTATTTCACCCGTTCGTAAGGTCATGACGCCTTTAGCAGGCTATGCAGATTGGGAAGTGACTCAAATGCTATCTAATGCTTTAGGTTATCCCATGAACTATGCTCATCCATCAGAAATTATGGCTGAAATTGCTAGCTTAACACCTACTTTTACGGGTGTTAGCTATGACAAAATTGATGAGTTGGGTAGTATTCAATGGCCTTGCTACGATGAAGCCTCAACAGGCACGCCCATTATGCACGAAGAAACCTTTATGCGGGATAATGGCAAAGGCTTATTCATGTTAACTGAGTTTGTGGCAACCAGTGAACGCGTTAATGGTAAATATCCATTAATTCTAACCACTGGTCGTATATTGTCGCAATACAACGTGGGTGCTCAAACTCGTCGTACTGAAAACAACGCATGGCACTCTGAAGATGTATTAGAAATTCATCCACATGACGCAGAAGACCGTGGCATCAACACAAATGATTGGGTAGGCATTAAGAGCCGTACCGGTGAAACTGTATTGCGTGCTTTAGTGACTGATAGAGTTCAACCTGGCGTTGTCTATACTACTTTCCACTTCCCTGAATCGGGAGCAAACGTTATTACAACGGATAACTCAGACTGGGCGACTAACTGCCCTGAGTATAAAGTAACGGCTGTACAAATCAGTAAAGTAAATCAAACCTCTGAGTGGCAAGCTAACTACCAGGAATTTACTGACACTCAACTCGAATTATTGGAACAAGGCATTATCAATGGCTAATGGCCTTGCCATTGCTAAACATATTGCAAAAACGTGCACCGTTCAACTCAATAGCGTTGAACGGTGAATTAAATCATGGACGAAGTCATATTAGATCTGGGCTGGCCTAGTTATCAAGAAGTAACAGTAGACCGCTGGAAGGGTATTCAACATACCCGTGAATTAGACTATATTGCTGAAGAAGTCCCGATTTCTTTAATTTATAATGGCATACCCCATGTTGTTATGTTGGCCACACCCACCAATCTTGAAGAATTCGCTTTAGGGTTTAGCATTACTGAAGGCATCATTAAAAGCCCTCAAGAATTATTATCGGCTCGTGTTTATAACCGATCTAACGGTATTGAAGTGCAGTTAAAAATTCCTGAAGAACGCTTCCGATGCATGTCAGATAAAGGTAAAAACTTAACAGGTCGCACAGGATGTGGATTATGTGGGGCAAGTACCTTAAAACAAGCCATTCGCAAACCAGGTGAAGTTACCGGGGATTTAAGCGTTAAATCTACCGATTTACATAATGCTTTTGCAGAGCTTAATAACTACCAAAACCTTAATAAAATTACAGGTGCGGTTCATGCGGCGGCGTGGGTAGTCTCTGGGCAAGGCATTATTGATATAAGAGAAGATGTAGGGCGCCACAATGCGCTTGATAAACTCATTGGATGTCTATTACGTACCGAAAAAGATTTATCAAAAGGCTTTGTCATAGTGACCAGTCGGGCAAGTTTTGAGATGGTGCAAAAAACAGCTTGGGTAGGGATAAACTTACTTGCAGCGATTTCAGCACCCACTGGTTTAGCAATACGCTTAGCCCAAGAATTGAATTTAACCTTAATTGGTTTTGCTAGGGGTGACCAACATGTGGTTTACACTCACCCTCATCGCTTAACCCACAACAACAATGTATTATGAGCAATAAAATTGATATCCTAATTAGAATGGCCAATGATATTGGTAATTTTTTTAATGCAGAAAGTGATAAAGAATTGGCTGCAAATGGCATTAAAAATCACATTGTAAGAACTTGGGATCCAAGAATGCGTAACGCCATCATTAGCTACAACAAAGAAGATGGTTCAAAATTAAGTGACTTAGTTAAAAGCGCTATTACAAAACTTGGTTAATACAATCAAATTTAAATAATGACACACCCTGCAAAAAACAACCAAAGTTTATCTTGGACATTATTATTTACAGGGACATTATTTGTCAGTGCATCACTAATGTTTGTACTGCAACCTCTGTTCGGAAAAATTCTCTTACCCTTACTAGGCGGTTCACCTGCAGTTTGGAATACCTGCATGGTGTTTTACCAAACTATTCTGTTTCTTGGATATCTATACGCCCACACTATTTCTTCCCGCTTTAAAGCCGTAAGACAAATCCAATTACACACCCTTGTTATACTGCTAAGCTGTTTAGCCCTACCATTAGCCTTACCTGAAAATACGACTCCACCCACTGAGAGCAATCCAACACTTTGGATAGTATGGATATTATTAATTGCCATAGGCTTGCCTTTATTTGTGGTATCCACTACCTCACCATTAATTCAAAAATGGTTTGCCAGTCTCGATCACAAAGACAGTGATGACCCTTATTTTTTATACGCCGCTAGTAACGCGGGCAGCCTTATTGCCTTAATCAGCTACCCTTTTTTAATTGAACCCAACATTGACTTAAGCGCACAAAAAACAGACTGGAGTCTTGGCTATTTATTACTTTGCACTTTAATTGCAGGCTGTGCTTTCTTACTTTATAAAAGCAAACAATCACTCACCGTTAGCGAAGAAGCTCCCACTCAAAGCGCAGAAAAATTACCTCTAATAACAAAACTGTATTGGTTAGCTTTAGCTTTCGTGCCCTCTAGTCTTTTAATCGGCTTAACCAATTTTATTAGTACAGACATAGCGTCAGTCCCTTTACTATGGATTATTCCGTTAACCGTCTATTTATTATCATTTATTATCGTTTTTTCTTCATGGAATGATGCAATACACCCCGTCATACTCCGCTTACAACCCTTGGTCTTCATTCCATTTATTACCTACGCTTTTATAAACCCAGCCGACCTACCTTACTGGGGATATTTAATCTTACATGTCATCGCATTTTTCTTCTCTGTGATGGTATGTCATGGTGAACTGTCAAAACACAGACCCGCCACCCAACACTTAACTAATTTTTACCTCATCATGTCTTTTGGTGGCATGTTGGGCGGTATGTTTAATACTTTTGTCGCGCCTTTTATCTTTAATGGTATCTATGAATACCCATTAATGATTATTGCGGCCCTGTTATTACGCCCGCGTATAAACGCAATTTCTACAAAAAGCATCCTACTGCAATTCCTTTTCCCAACAGTAATCGTTGCCATAGGCATCAGTGTTTACTTTATCGTAGACGACTTACTACAATACTTTGATATTATCGTTATCAGCCTCATCGTTATTACTTTTATCACTTTTGCGTTAAGACAGAAAACGGTGGCCTTTGCCTTTACAATCGGTGCAGTTATCTTCTTATCTTTGAGTCTGCATGGCTTTGAATCCCACACACTCTTCCAAGAACGCACTTTCTTTGGCGTATTAGCCGTACGAGAAAGCGTATTAACATATGAAAATAATCAAGATGAAACCTATCATGAACTAGTGCATGGCACGACTAAACATGGCGCACAACGTTTACCAAAAGATTTGCAACAAGTACCTTTAACTTATTACAGCCGCCCTGGCCCTATCGGACAATTTTTTAAAGAGTTTGATAACAAAAATGCAAATTGGAACATAGGCGTTGTTGGCTTGGGAGCTGGCGCTTTAAATTGCTATGCAAAAGCCACACAACAATGGACTTTATATGAAATTGACCCATTAGTCGTTGATATAGCCAGTAACCCTGAATATTTCACTTACATGAAACTCTGCGCCCATCAGCCTAAGATTCAAATTGGTGATGCACGCTTATCTATAGATAAAGAAACTGATGGCCAATTTGATTTATTAATCATGGATGCCTTTAGTTCAGATGCGGTGCCAACGCACTTAATTACTAAAGAAGCCTTAGACATTTATTTTAAGAAATTAAAACCAAATGGCATATTGGCTTTTCATATGACAAATCGACATTTAGCACTTAAAAAAGTCCTATCAATTCATGCTGAAAAAATGCATCTAGCCGCCTTAATTCAGGAATACAGACCGCAGAATCCACCGCCTTTAGTAGTGGCTACGGACTGGGTAGTTATGGCAAAAAATCCAGAGACCTTATCGCCACTTAGTGTAAGCCAATTGGGAAACTGGGAAAAAATGCCGCTGTATTTTGATATGAAACCTTGGACTGATGACTTCACCAATATCATTAGTATTTGGAAATAAATAGCTATGCAAGTGATATGCCACTATAATGGTGGCTGTTAGTCGATAGTAT
>CAJADF010000132.1 GCA_903938485.1 uncultured Methylococcaceae bacterium | reverse complement strand
TGGTATTCAATTTTGAGTTTAATCAATCTTAGAATTCATTAACTCACATGATCTAGGGGGGGCACAGAAAAACTTTTCTAAATAATCACTTTTACTCTAAAAGTGTATGGCTAACCAGATCGTTATAACATCAGGTCGTGTCCATTCAACGCGATGCTTTCTATGAGCAGTTATTAATAAATAATCACCACTATTCATTTGAACTTCTTCAATGGGATCTTCAAGAGATAAGACAGCTTGCCCTTGTATTAAAATTATCCACTCGTTTTTGTCTTGATCATAAAATTGATCGGGAGGTGAGAAATGACCCTTTGAAATAATTCGTTCAATAGTGATATTTTTATCGTTTAAAACGGATTCAATGATTTCATCAGGTATCTGTTTTGGTATATCATTTAAAAAATTTTCACATACTGCTTTAAGCATTTTCTTATAAAGTACCTAATTATTATATATAGGTTGTTTTATAACATGTTTTGACAATAATTTCTGTTGTTACAACAAATCGGTCATTATTAGGAGAATCATATTATCAATCATAAAAACAATTCATTAATTGAACATAAGTATAAAGTTGCTGTTATTGGAGGTGGCCCTAGCGGATTAATGGCTGCTGAAGTTTTGAGCAATGCAGGAGTTTGTGTTGAGTTGTTTGATGCAATGCCGTCGGTTGGTAGGAAATTTTTGATGGCTGGCAAAGGTGGAATGAATATTACTCATTCTGAAAACATATCTGATTTTATTTCAAAGTATAGCGATGGCAGGGCTTATTTAGAGTCTTTTATATATGATTTTACACCTATTACTTTACGAGAATGGTTAAACACTTTAGGCGTCGAATCATTCATTGGTACTTCTGGGCGTGTTTTTCCTGTTGGTATGAAAGCTGCGCCTTTATTGAGGCTATGGCTTCATAGATTACGTTTATCGGGCGTTAAATTTTCAATGCGTCACAAATGGTTAGGATGGCGTTTACAAAAATTAATTTCACTTGATTTTTTAACTTCTCAAGGTGTAATCAGCAAAGAATTTGATGCTGTTGTCTTGGCATTAGGTGGTGGAAGCTGGCCAAAACTGGGTTCTACGGGTGAGTGGACTTCATTTTTATTAGAACGTGGTGTTGAAGTCTCCCCATTGAGACCCTCTAATTGTGGTTTTGATGTTAATTGGAGTGAGTATTTCAAGCATAAATTTGCCGGTATTCCTTTAAAGTCAGTATCTTTATCAGTTATAACATCTACTGGAGAGACATGTAGAAATGAGGGCGAGTTAATGATCACTAATAATGGTCTCGAAGGTGGTTTAATATATAGTATGTCGCATTTATTAAGAGAGCAAATTGACAAGTTTGGATGCGCCACTATATATTTAGATTTGTTTCCTCAAATTTCATTAAGTGAATTAGAAAAAAAGCTGTCTAAACCCCAAGGTAAAACGACTTTAGTAAATTATTTCCGTAAACAGCTAAATATGGACAGCATCCGATTTGCATTGCTTCGTGAAGTTTTATTATCTAACGACTTAGGTTCTAAAGAGGTTTTGTGTAAGGCGATTAAAAAATTACCTGTTAGATTAGAATCAATTAGACCTATTGATAAAGCAATAAGTAGTGCCGGTGGAGTTTCTTTTGATTCTCTTGATGAAAACTTAATGATTAAGTGTTTGCCAGGGATCTTTTGTGCAGGTGAGATGTTAAAGTGGGAGGCACCTACAGGAGGTTATTTGTTAACGGCATGCTTTGCAACTGGGAGGGCTGCTGGTTTTGGTGTTCTTAATAGATTAAGTATGTCTAATACTATTAATTAATTGGTTGAATATAACATTTCTTTTATTATTTAACTTGTTGTTTGGATAGTAATCTCCTTTAGTAAAAAATTAGTGGATAACAATGAAAACCCCTAAATGTCTTGAACCTTTAGTTCGTGATGGACTTATTAATGAAGTACTTCGACCTTTGAAAAGCGGCAAAGAAGCGTCAGTTTATGTTGTTTTATCTGAAGGTGAAGTGCGTTGTGCTAAGGTTTATAAAGAAGCGAATAAACGGGGCTTTCATAAGCAAGCTTTGTATCAAGAAGGACGTAAAGTTAGAAATAGTCGGCAAGCAAGAGCAATGCAAAAAAATAGCCGTTTTGGAAGGCAGCAACAAGAAGAGGTTTGGCAGAATGCTGAGGTAGATGCGTTGTATAAATTGGCTTCAGTTGGTGTTCGTGTACCTAAGCCGTATAATTTTGTTGAAGGTGTATTGTTGATGGAACTTGTAACGGATATTGATGGATCCGCTGCGCCAAGGCTTAATGATTTGGTATTTAGCGAAAAGGAAGCTATAGATTTTCACATGCGGTTGATTAATGAAGTTGTGCGTATGCTGTGTGCAGGAATTGTACATGGTGATTTATCAGAGTTTAATGTTCTTTTAGATTCAACTGGACCGGTTATTATTGATTTACCTCAGGCAGTTGATGCGGCTGCTAATAATAATGCTGCAACTATGTTTTTAAGAGACGTTAATAACATGTCTAGTTATTTTGGTCGCTTTGCTCCAGAGTTACTAAATACACAATATGGAAAAGAAATTTGGAAGCATTACGAAAGCGGTACCTTAACAATAGAAACTAATTTAACGGGCAATTTTGAGGGGAGTAATAAAAAAGCCGATGTTAGTAGTGTTATGCGAGAAATTAAAGATGCAAGAGAAGAAGCTATTAAACGTAAATATGAACAGGATTTTTTTGGTTAACTATGATTCGGCTTTCTGTTGACGACCTAAGAGATTTTCAACTGCTGTTAGAGGTGATAAGTTTTCATAAAGCACTTTAAAGGTCTGTTCTGTAATAGGCATATCGACATTGTATTTTTTTGCCAGTAAAAAAGTTTCTTTAGCAGCAGAAATGCCTTCTATTTCTTGTCCAATTTCCTGTTTAGCTATTAAAATATTTTTACCCAAGCCTAATGCTAACCCAAAACGTCTATTTCTTGATTGATTATCTGTACATGTTAATATGAGATCACCTAGTCCAGCTAATCCCATAAAAGTTTCAGGTTTTCCACCTAATTCAACACCAAGTCTAATAATTTCATTAAGTCCACGAGTGATTAACGCAGCTCGAGTATTTGCACCAAATCCAAGTCCGTCAGCAATTCCTGCTGCAATAGCTAATACATTTTTTATAGCTCCGCCTACTTCTACTCCGATTACATCATTACTTGTATAGGTTCTAAAGATTTCACTGTGCAACATACCACTTAGGTAAGTTGCAAATTCAGGTTGTGTAGAAGCTATAGTAATAGCAGTTGGCAATTTAGTTGCTACTTCATTAGCAAAAGTGGGGCCTGAAAGAATTGCGGCAGGAGTTTCTGTACCAAATATTTTAGCAACTATATCGTGAAGTAGGCATCCATCGATTGGATTAAAACCTTTGGTTGCCCATGCAATTTTTTTTATATCATTTGGTGATATAAAGGTTTTTAGTTCTAAAAGTGTATTTTTGAACGCATGACTTGGAACACATACTAAAATAACAGAGCTAAAAGTAGCAATTTCGTTTAAATCAGCGGTAATGTATAAGTTTGATGGAAATAGGTTGTTCGGTAGATATCGCTTATTTTCACGATCCAAACATATGGTTTGGACATGGTTGGGATTATGACCCCAAAGCATTGTTTCGCAGCCATTTCTGGCTGCAAGTAATGCTATTGCCGTACCCCAAGAACCGGCGCCTAAAATGGCAATTTTTTTTTCCATTAAAGTGAAGTTAATTAATCGTTTCTGAGGCTGGCACCTGTTGTTGTGCTTGAATATGTTGTGCATAAAGCGCATCAAAATTCACTGGAGCTAATAATAATTGTGGGAATCCACCTTTAGCTACTAAGTCAGATATTGCTTCTCGTGCATATGGAAATAGAATGTTAGGACAAAAACTACCGATCATAGGGCCTAATTCTTCATCATTAAAACCACTTAAAGTAAAAATACCAGCTTGGTTTACTTCAACTAAATAAGCTGTTTTATCTTCACTTTTTACTGTGATTGTAACAGTAAGTGAAACTTCATAAAGAGAGTTCTCAAGGGTTTGGACATTTGAAGCAAGATTAAAATCTACACTTGGTTCCCATTTTTCAGTAAAAATTTTAGGTGTATTTGGTGTCTCAAAAGACATGTCTTTTGTATATATTTTTTGTATTGAAAATTGTTTTTCAATAGGTGTTTGTTCTTCAGCCATAGTTGTATTTATATTAAAGTTATAAAAGGGTTAATGAAATATAAGTAATTATATGAGTATATTATTCTTAATTAAACTTTTGGTTTAACTTTCTTCGTACTGGATATTTTAACGGGTAGTTTGTAATCTGTTTCCCATGCTTGCATTCCACCAGCTATTACATAAATTTGTTCAAACCCCGCTTTGGTAAGAATTTTACCGGCTGAAGCAGCCCTTGTTCCTGTTTGGCAAGATATCAATACGGGTTTGTTTTTATGGTCAGATATTTTTGAAATATCATCATTCAATTTGCCAAGAGGCATGCTGATAGCCTGTTCTATATGACTTTCAACGAATTCGTGAGGTTCTCTTACATCAATAACGAGCGTTTCAGTATCATTCATTTTTGCGACAGCTAACAGTGGTGAAATATAATTAAATTTTTTGAATGCAGCATCTATAAACTCTTGTATTAATAAATAGGTAACAACTGCTAGAGCAAGAGATAAAATGTAGTGGTTTAAAATAAATTCTATGTAACGATCCATGATATGTCTACGGTATAGGAGTGAATGAGTTGATGTAAAATAATGAGTTTGGTTAGCTTATGTTTAAAAATAAGGACTATTGAATAATTATTTATACACAATAGGCATAAACGTGTATTAATATAACGTGTATGCAGTTTATAGAGTGTAAGAATCAATTATCGCGAAATGATACCTCATTTTTAGTTGTTTTGGGTAATGGTTAATACAACTCTCTTTTGTGTAAAGTTAATTATGCCTAGTAGCAAGATTTTATTATTGTATTCGGAGAAAATTTGCAGATGTTGAATCGCCCTAAGCCACTCGTTTTATTGATTTTAGATGGATTTGGTTACTCACTAAATACAGAGAATAACGCCATTGCAATGGCAAATACACCTTGCTGGGATCAATTACAAAAAGATTACCCAATAACTTTTTTAGATTGTTCTGGTCGTTCTGTTGGACTACCCGCAGATCAAATGGGTAATTCTGAAGTTGGTCATATTCACATCGGAACAGGTCGTTATGTTCCCCAAGATTTTTCTAAAGTTAATGATGCAATAGAGGATGCTTCTTTTTACAGTAACTCTGTTTTATGTAAAGCGGTTGACCTTGCAAAAGAAAAAAATAAAGCATTGCACATAATGGGATTATTGTCGGCTGGTGGTGTACATAGTCATGAGATTCAAATTGCCGCAATGGTTGATCTTGCAGCAAAAAGAGGGTTAGACAAAATTTATTTACACGCTTTTCTTGATGGGCGTGATGTTCCCCCCAAAAGTGCCAAATCTTCTATAGAGTTATTAGAAGAAAAGTTTTCTGAAGTGGGAGTAGGTCGTATAGTTTCTATTACAGGGCGCTTCTATGCAATGGATAGAGACAATCGCTGGGATCGCGTTAAGTTGGCTTATGATTTGATTGCGAAAGGCGAAACTCAAAATTCGGCCATTTCTGCTTTAAAAGGGCTAGAAGCTTCTTATGAGAGATCCGAAACTGATGAGTTTGTGTTACCTACTGCTATTTTAGATGCTGATGGTAAAATTGTATCTCTTGATCCTGAGGATTCAGTTGTATTTATGAATTTTAGAGCCGATCGAGCGCGTGAAATTTCACAAGCCATCACCCAGCCCACTTTTGATGCTTTTGAAAGAGGCCATGCGGCACATACAGGTTATTTTTGTACACTAACTGAATATCATCAAGATTTTGACTATGACATTGCTTTTCCATCAGTGGATATTAAAAATGGCTTAGGCGAGTATTTGTCTTTATTAGGCTTAAAGCAACTCCGGTTGGCAGAAACTGAAAAGTACGCGCATGTTACTTTCTTCTTAAATGGGGGTGTTGATACCCCTTTCCCCGGTGAAGATAGAATATTAGTGCCGTCACCTCAAGTTAGAACGTATGATTTACAACCAGAAATGAATTCGGTTGAAGTAACCGACCATTTGGTTGAGGCAATTACCGGTGGGAAGTATGATGTGATTATTTGTAATTATGCTAACTGCGATATGGTGGGGCATACGGGCATTATACCGGCGGCAATATTAGCGGTTGAGGCGGTGGATAAAGCCTTAGAGCGTATCATTAAAGCACTAAACTCGGTTCATGGTCAGTTACTGTTGACTGCCGATCACGGTAATATTGAGCAGATGGTTGATGATGAATCAGGGCAAGCACATACAGCACACACGACTAATAAAGTACCTTTGGTTTATGTGGGTGGTAATAAGCTATTAGCTTCTGGCGGCGGGTTATCTGATTTAGCGCCTACGATGTTGGCTATTTTAGGTGTTGATCAGCCAATTGAAATGACAGGTAGATCGCTTATAATCAATAATTAATTAATGGATGAGCAAAATATCCGCTTTTTATTTGTTGGGTCATTTAAGTGTCTCTGCTTTAAGTTATGCACAAGTCCCTCAAGACGTAAATATTGATATTGATCTGTCTCAGCGTCTTTTGGAGCGTAGAGACAGTATGCAAAAGTTATTGTCTGATATTGATACGCGATATGGCGAAACAGCAGATCTATTGTATAAAATTCAAATAAAAATAGAACAAAAACGATCGAGTTTGGATGACCTTAGTAAGGAAATGTTAAGGTATGAAAATGATATCGATAAGTTAGGTATAGAACTTGGAGAGCAAGTAAGACTGGCTTACTCATTAGGGCATAAAGAAAAGTTGAAGTTAATTTTAAATCAAAATGAACATGCCTTATCGAGTAGGATGATGGTTTATTTTAATTACTTAAATAAAGAACGATTAGATAAACTTAGCGAAATTCAGATTGCAATGGATCATCTTGAAGAGTTAGATAGGTTAAGACAATCTGAGTCCTCAATTTTAGAAGAAAATTTAAAAAGAAAGAAAGCAGAGCAAGTTTTGCTTGTTGATGCGAGAAAGCAGAGAAATGAATTGCTCATGCAAATGAGTAATAATAGTGGATCACATCAACAAAAAATAATAGAGTTACAAGAGAGTGAAGCTAGTTTAAGGGAGTTGATGTCATCATTACCTGTTGATGATGTTGATTTATCAGATCAGCCGGAACCCGCAAAAGGATTATCTGTTTCAAGTCTAGGAGAAACAATTGATTCATCTGACTTTATAAGTTTAAAGGGTAAATTGGTTTGGCCCGTAACCGGTCATGTAGTGAATAAGTTTGGTAGCGCTAGAACAGAGGTAAATTGGGATGGCGTTTTAATCGAGGCAAATGAAGGGTTAGATGTAAAAGCGGTGGGCCGGGGAAAGGTGGTTTTTGCTCAGTGGTTCCGCGGCTATGGCTTTATGATAATTATTGATCATGGTGACAGTTATTTAAGTCTTTATGGGTTTAATCAGAAACTAAATAAGCAAGTTGGTCAATTAGTTGATTCGGGTGATGTCATTGCATCCGTTGGTCAAAGTGGTGGGCAAAGTAGGTCGGGGTTGTACTTCGGTATTCGTCATCAGGGATCGGCAATTGATCCGCTTGAATGGTGTCGTAGATAATTCATACTAATTTGTTAATTGTAAAAATGATATTATGGGCAATAAATCTGGTATTTGGAGTTTTAAATTACATGCTAAAAAAGAAAGCTATTTTTACTTTATCTTTAGGGATAATGCTGGGTGTTTTTATAGGTGTTTGTGGTACTGTTTTTGCTGATAAAACTAATGTTGTTGCGCCCGCTGATACGAATACTTTACCTTATGAAGACTTAAGAACATTTACTGAGATTTTTGGTCGTATCAAACGAGATTATGTTGAGCCAGTTTCTGATAAAAAGTTATTGGAAGATGCGGTGCGGGGTATGTTAAGTGGACTGGATCCTCATTCAGCTTATTTAGTTGCAGAAGAGTATCAGGAACTTAAAGAAGGTACTACCGGGCAATTTGGTGGTTTAGGTATTGAAGTTACGATGGAAAATGGCTTTATAAAAGTTGTTTCTCCAATTGATGATACACCGGCCCAAAAAGCCGGTATTAAAACAGGTGATCTTATTATAAAGTTAGACGATAAGCCCGTTAAAGGCATGTCTTTGACTGATGCAGTAAAAATAATGCGAGGCGAGCCGAATAGTAAAATAGTTTTAACTGTTGTTAGAGAAGGATTGGACGCTCCATTAAAGTTGACTTTAGCGCGAGATATTATCAAAGTTAAAAGCGTTAAGAGTCGACTCTTAGAAAAAGGCTATGGTTACGTGCGTATTAGTAGTTTTCAATCAGGTACGGGAGAAGGATTAAGAGAGTCTCTTGCTAGTTTGAAAAAAGAAAATGGTGCGTCATTAAGAGGATTAGTATTAGATTTGCGAAATAATCCCGGTGGGGTTTTAAATGCTGCCGTTGAAGTGAGTGACGCATTTTTAAAAAGCGGTCTTATCGTTTATACAGAGGGGCGTATAGAAAATTCTGAAATGCGTTTTAATGCCTCACCTGATGATCTTATAGAAGATGCTCCAATGGTCGTCTTGATTAATGCAGGATCTGCTTCTGCTTCGGAAATTGTAGCGGGAGCTTTACAAGATCAAAAGCGCGCAGTAATTATGGGTGAAAAATCTTTTGGTAAGGGCTCAGTGCAAACCATATTACCAACCAGTAATGGCGCAGCAGTAAAACTGACAACAGCTCGTTACTTTACACCTTCAGGTCGATCAATTCAGGCCGAAGGTATTGAGCCTGATATTGCTTTAGCTCGTGTTAAATTAGAAAATTTAGATAAAGGCGATTCTCTATCGATTAAGGAAGCTGATTTATCAGGTCATTTACAGAACGCAAATATTGCTAGTAAAGTAAAAAATGATGATCAAGATAAGGGAAAAGACAATGATAAAGCAAAAGAAAAAGCGGATATTGAAGATTACTCATTGCATGAGGCGCTTAATTTATTAAAAGGTATTAGTATTATTAAGAAATAATTTCTTCTAAACAAAAAAACCGGATTTCGTTGAAATCCGGTTTTTTTATGCCTGTTGATTTACTATTTATTTATAAACGTTTTTTATAAATAAGGTCGAATCATTACCCAGCTTATTTATTTAATAAATGAGCAGCAATAATCAGTAGGTGTGTTGATTTTTATAGTGAAAGCGCTATTAGCGGGTACATTAAAAGATTCGCCACCGGTCAGTTTAAGCCATTGGTCATCACTTGGTAATAGAACCTCAAGATCGCCATCGATAATTTCCATTAATTCTTTATCCGCCGTATTAAATAGATATTCTCCGGGTAACATAAAGCCTAAGGTTTTTATAGACCCATCTGCGAAATGGATAGTGCGGCTAGAGACATTACCACCAAAATAGACATTTGCTTTTTTGATGATTGATACATTATTAAATTCTGACATGGATTTCCTAAAGTTATTGTAAATAAAACTTACAAAATGATAGCAGATTGTTAGTACGTTAGTGGTGATTACTGTGTTTCCGTATGATAAAAAGTATCGGCGCTGTTCCGTTGTTCATTGAGCTATTAATAATATCCGTTTGAAACTGGCTCTTATTTAATTGCTGATACCAGTTTACTATTTCTGTTGTTTCTAAATCGCCACCTTTATGACCAGGATAGGCCATTACGGTAATAATACCTTTATCCGCTATTATTGTGCAGGCCGCATTTAATGCTTTTATTGTCGATGGTGTAGAAGTAATAATGGATTTATCACTACCTGGTAAATAACCAAGATTGAACATAATTGCAGAGATCTTGCCATGATATTCAGCAGGTATTTTTTCTTTCATCGATTCATGGCTAGCATGAAATAGTCTTAAATTTTGAGTAAAAGGGATGCTTTGGAATTTTGCTAGTGTTGAGTCAATAGCTGATTGTTGTATGTCAAACCCAAATAATTTTCCTAGTGGTCCAATTTGCTTAGCTAGAAATAAGGTGTCGTGCCCATTGCCAACTGTAGCATCAATGACAGTGTCATTAATTTGGATATGCTTTTTAAGCGTGTCGTGAGCAATGTTAAGTAACGAAATGCGTTGCATAATAGCGATTAATAGCAGAGGGTATAGGGGTGCCTTTTAATAAAGCATCGGAAAATTTTTGGGTATACCAAGGTAGTTGTAAGCTACCTTTTGCACCAAAACCATTAAAAATTGAGATTTGTGGGTGCAAAGGGTGATGGCCAATAAAAGGCTCTTTATCAAGAGTGCAAGGACGAATATTGGCTTGATGTTTTATCTCATCAATTTCAATAAATGAATTAGTAATTGTTTGTAATGATCTTATTAAGCTACTTTTGCCTAATTCTGTTGGGAGGTCGTTTATATTTTCTCTGTCAAAGGTTGCCCCAATACGGAATAATTGATTATCTAAGGGAATTAGCCAATTACCAAAGTTGAGTATCTTATTTGAGAGTGGTTGAGTATGACGAAGTGTTAGTATTTCGCCTTTTACTAATTGAAAAGGTAGCCAAGAAAACCATGGGTTGTATCCTGAATGATAACCTTCGCAAAAAATAATTCTTTTTGCTGTAATATCTTGCCATTTAATGAGGGGTTCGATTTGAATGTCCTGATATGCTACAGTTGCTTGTTTATAACATTCATTAGTTATGAAGAAATCTTTAAAACAAGCTAATAAGTCTTTGATTAGTAGGTACCCAGTTTCATTTTGTTCTATAAACCCGAAAGGACTGCAAATATTATTTAGTGTGTTGGGTGATGTATCTAACTTGCCTAAATAGGGATGATAATCTGCTTGGTCTAGTCGTTTAATGGCGGAATTACTTTCTTTGTTGTTATTAAATATCCTTATCATCGTCTTTTCTATATAAAAAGACTGCTGGAATGTGTATGCTAATTCTTCGTAATAGTTTTTTGCTGTGGGTAATAGATAGTCAATACCAAAAGATTTTACGAATCTTTGGCCAGTAATAGGATTAATTAAACCTGCGGCAACTTGAGATGCATTTTCTAATCCGTTATCTATAATAATTACATTACAATTTCGTTTAATTAGTTCCCATGCTAAAAGGCTTCCAGCGAGTCCTTGGCCTATAATTAAATAGTCAGTATTCATGATTATTTTATCTTAACAGCACCTTTTAATGCCTTGCCATTTGTCATCTTGCCATTGTTTAAAAAAATCGGCTTTAGATAATGGCTTAGGACACTCCGTATTATCATGCTTACACTGTTGTTTATGGAAGTTTTTTAAGTAAACTTCATAAGCGTCATCACCTGAAAGCCGTCTAATTATTTGCCACAAATATTTTAATTTAGTAAGCATTAATCTCTCACCCAATCATCAAGTAGACAGCTATTGATATGAGGTGATTCCGATAAAGGCAATACAGAACGTCCTGAAATATAACGCCAACATACGCGTAACATATCTATAAAAATTAACCATAGTAAGCTTACAAAAAATAGTGTTAGCCAAGCGTCTAGATGTAGATTAAATATTAATTGTGGGGCGATAGCAGTTTTTTCAGTAGGCAACTCGCCTGAAGCAAGTTTGTCGGCTAAATCGTTTGCTGCAGAGAAAAATCCAATGCGTAAATCAGGGCTAGTGATTTTTTGCCAAGCTGCTGTAGAAGTAATTATGACTAGCCAGGCCAAAGGTGCAGCAGTAATGCCAGCGTATTTTAACTTGTTTGATTTAACCAAAATTCCAGTTCCAACACATAAAGCTATCGCAGCTAACATTTGATTGGCAATGCCGAATAATGGCCATAATATGTTTACACCTCCATTAGGATCTATTACGCCAATGTATAAAAAATAACCCCATCCACCTACAACAATACCGCTTGTTAAAATGACAGAAGGAAGCCAAGAAGTTTGTCCCATTTTGGGCCAGATATTGCCCAACATATCCTGAAGCATAAACCGACCAACTCTAGTGCCGGCATCTAGCGTAGTTAGTATAAAAATAGCTTCAAACATAATTGCAAAGTGATACCAGATTGCAAGTAGTCCGTCACCAAAAGCTTTACCAAATATACTTGCCATTCCCACCGCAAGAGATGGTGCGCCTCCTGTTCTAGCAAATAAGGTCCTTTCACCCATTTGCTGGGCTAAAATTTGCATTTGTTCAACAGTAACAGGATAACCCCAAGCGCTTATTTTATTAACGGCATCGAGAGCATTGCTACCTACAACTCCCGCAGAACTGTTAATTGCAAAGAAAACGCCGGGCTCCAAAACGGTAGCGGCTATCATAGCCATAATGGCGACAAATGATTCTAGTAGCATTCCGCCATAACCGATCATACAGATATCACGTTCATTACTGAGTAATTTAGGTGTGGTGCCAGAGGCGATAAGTGAATGAAAGCCAGAAATAGCGCCGCAAGCAATAGTAATAAAAACAAAAGGAAATAACTTGCCACCAAAAATAGGGCCAGAACCATCAATAAATTGGGTTATGGCTGGCATTTTTATGTTGGGTTGTAAAAATATAATAGCGACAGCTAAGAGTGTGATTGTGCCTATCTTCATATAAGTTGATAAGTAGTCACGGGGTGCAAGTAATAGCCATACGGGCAAGATTGCGGCAGCAAAACCATAGGCCATGATAAACCACGCGAGTGATAGACCTTCGTGATCAAATAAAAGACGTAAGGTATTATGCTCGTCAATAAAGCGTCCTCCTACTACTGAGATTAATAATAAAATAACGCCTAAAGCAGAAGCTTCGATAACTTGTCCTGGTCGTAAATAGCGCATATAAATCCCTACCAGCATTGCAATAGGAATTGTTGCAGAGACTGTAAATGTTGCCCATGGGCTGTGTTTCATCGCGTTAACAACGACTAAGCCTAAAACTGCGATTAAGATAATCATAATTGAAAAGGTTGCAATTAATGCTGCTGTCCCACCGATTGCGCCTAATTCATCTCGGGCCATTTGGCCTAAGCTCTTTGCATCTCGTCGCGTAGATAAAAACAATGTCACCATATCTTGAACGCAACCACCTAAAACAGCGCCAAATAAAATCCATAAGGTACCTGGTAAATAACCAAATTGTGCGGCCAGTGTGGGCCCAACTAAAGGACCTGGTCCGGCAATAGCTGCAAAATGATGACCAAATACTATCCATTTATGAGTGGGTACAAAATCTCGTCCATTTTCGAGTCTTTCTGCGGGTGTTGCTCTTGTTGAGTCAATTGCTAAGACAGTGGCTGCAATCCACGCGGCATAAAAACGATAAGCGATAGTATAAATACACAGGGCAGCCGTTATAAACCAGAGTGCATTAATATTTTCACCTCGATTAACTGCAATACAGCCAACTGCAGAAGCTCCAAGGATGGCAACGAGTATCCAGAGCGTAGATTTTAAAATCTTGTTCATAATTTTAAGGGATTAAATTGTTAAGTTGGAGTTTAATGTCAGCTATGGTATTGGTTAGCTGTGTTTGGGTATATGGCACAGCGTTGAATTTACCCCATACAGGTGCTGGCCAAGCTATATCTGTTTGATAACGCACAATATGGTGAATATGAAGTTGCGGTACGAGGTTGCCTATTGCGGCAATATTTAATTTATCCGCTGTATAAAACTGAGCTATTTTTTCAGCTAAATAGTTAGATTCTTTTGCCAGAAGTTGTCGACTAATTTCGCTGAGTTGATATATTTCTTTAATATCAGCAATCTCTGGAACAAGAATAAACCAAGGATATTGACTATCATTCATGAGTAATAATTGGCACAACTCAAAACGACCTAAGCTTATGCAGTCTTGTTTTAATCGAGGGTGTAACTGAAATGTTGCTGTCATTGCTTATAACTTATAGTAGGGAATATGTGACAAAGTATTTAAATAATTTAGTCTAATTTAGCTTCTGTTTTAAAATATGACAACTATAAATCAGAGGACGTATTTATGTCGGCACCTGTTTTTGCAACTCAATCTGTACTCGCGAAACAAAAAATAACAGTTTCCTTTAAGCTATTATTAAGCTTGTATAGCATTATTCCTTTTTGTTTACTTGTTCAGTTGATTGATACATTCTTTTTGCAAAGCTATTTAAAGGATAATTTACCTTCATCGCCTAATCATTTCTTACTATTCCAAATTTTATTTGGTACACCTCATATTTTGGCAAGCGCTTTTTTATTGATGGGGAGTGCTGAATATATAAATCACTATAAGAAGAATATTATAAGTGTAACCTTGCTGCTTGCACTGATTTTTGGGGTAGGTAGTTTGTTTATACCTTATAAAGTATTTTATGTCGTGGTGGCGGCATGGACTGTTTATCATGTGATAAAACAACAGCACGGAGTGGCCCGTGGAGTTTGTCGTTTACCTAATTGGGCTTACTCTCTTTTGTTAGGTTTAAGTGTAGCGGCAGGTTTGCTTGTTTATATGGGTATTTTTTTAAAAAATAGTTTGGATACACTGCACGTAGAGCTTCTAAAGCAGATCGTAAGTTTAATGTGCTTTGTGTTGATTTTTAGTGCCTTATATTGCCAGCGTTTTGTAAGAACAGCAACCGGTCGGTGGTTTTTATACGGTAATATATTTTTAGTTATCAGTAGTTTTTATTTTTATGTTCAGCAGTATTACTTTTTAGCTATTTTAGTGCCCAGATTGGTGCATGATGCAACTGCCTATGTTTTTTATGTCACACATGATTTTAATAAACATCATCAACATCCGCAGAACTTCCTTTATCGTTCAGCCGCTCAATTAAGAATTAATATATTTTTCGTTTTACCTCTATCTTCATTTGCTTTAGCATTTGTATTGCAGGCTTATGGCGATCTTTGGGTAAACATCCTTACTCAGTTTCTTTTTGGTGTTGAAATTCGAAAGGTTATTACGGTTGGTTTACTGGGTTACTTCGCGTTGATGCACTATTACACGGAGGCTATTACTTGGAAATTGGGTTCGCCTTATAGGAATTATATTGGCTTCTCTGATTAAGATATTTTTATATGAAATTTATTTTGTGATTAATATTTTATCTAAATATTAAATCTTGGAACAATTTGTGCATTAACTATTGCAAGTGCCTTATTCTATCGACAATAGAATTGATTGAATAAGCCAAACTAAACATTAGGCAATAGGAAAACACATTATGACCATTCGCGTCGCCATTCGTCACAAAACAGTCTACAGTTTTGATAGGCCTGTATCCTTATCCCCCCATGTTTTTCGTTTACGCCCTGCAGTGCATTGTAGAACTCCTATTAAAGCTTATGCTTTGCGTATAGAGCCGAAAAATCATTTTATTAATTGGCAACAAGATCCTTTTGGTAATATTTTGGGGCGAGTGGTATTTCCTGATAAATGTCAAAAGTTAAGTGTCGAGGTTGAAGTTATTGCTGATATGACAGTGATAAACCCATTTGATTTTTTTGTGGAGGATTATGCTGAAAATTATCCATTTAACTATGATGCGCAAACACTCAAAGAATTAAAGCCCTATCTAGAACTTACTGAGAATGGCCCTCTATTAATAGAGTGGGTTAAGCAATTCGATAAAACTAAACGGCATATCAACGATTTCTTAGTGGCGCTTAATCGTACAGTATTTGAAGCGATTAGTTACAACATTCGTATGGAAGTGGGTATTCAGAGTAGTGAAGAAACTTTAAAAATACGTAGTGGCTCTTGTCGAGATTCCGCATGGTTACTAGTGCAAGCCCTAAGACACTTGGGCTTAGCTGCTCGGTTTGTGTCTGGTTATTTAGTGCAATTAACGTCGGATGTTAAATCCTTAGATGGTCCATCTGGACCAGAGCAAGATTTTACGGATTTGCATGCTTGGACAGAAGTGTATATCCCTGGTGCCGGTTGGATTGGTTTAGATCCAACCTCAGGTTTATTAGCGGGTGAAGGACATATTCCTTTAGCGTGTACACCTGATCCAGCAAGTGCTGCGCCTGTTTCTGGCGGTACAGATAAGTGTGAAGTTGAATTTGAATTCAGTAATACGGTTGAGCGCTTACACGAGGATCCTCGCGTTACAAAACCCTATACAGATGAGCAGTGGTATCACATTGATGCCTTAGGTAAGACGGTTGATAAACGCTTGCTTGAAGATGATGTGCGTTTGACCATGGGTGGGGAGCCCACTTTTGTATCAGTTGATGATATGGAGGGTGATGAGTGGAATACGCACGCAGATGGTGCAAATAAGCGTGAACGCGCACAACATTTGACCATGCGCTTGCGTGATGTATTTGCTAAAGGCGCTATGCTCCATTATGGTCAAGGTAAATGGTACCCCGGTGAGCCTTTACCTCGTTGGCAATATGGCATTTTTTGGCGTAAAGATGAAGCACCCGTTTGGCGTAATCCTTTGTTATTAGCGGACATCAACAAAGATTATGGGCACACGGTTAAACAAGCTCAAAAGTTTATTTTTGAGCTATGTCAGCGTTTGGGGGTGCAATCAAAATATGTAGTGACAGGGTTTGAAGATCGTTTTTACCATTTATGGCAAGAAGGTACGTTGCCAGACAATGTAGACTCTTTGAAGTTTGATTTAAGTGACTCAATTGATCGTAAAACGCTAACTAAATTGTTGGAAGTCGGCTTAGACCAACCAGTAGGGTTTACCTTACCCATCAAGTGGAACTGGTATGAGCAAACCTGGAAGAGTGGTCCTTGGGATTTTCGACGAGGCGCTATGTTTTTAATTCCGGGTAATTCTCCAATGGGAATGCGCTTACCCTTAGCGAGTTTACCTTGGATTGCACCAGATAAACGTGATTCTCAAGAACCGCAAAGTTTATTTGAAGATTTACCTGAGCTAGGTGATTATTATGGAGAGGTCACGCGTCGATATAGTCATATGGAGGCAAAAATTAATGAGCATCCAGAAATAATCGAACAAGAAGTCGGTGATAGTCTTGCAGAAGTAGAAGTGCCTCACACCGCTTTATGTGTTGAGGCTAGAAATGGTCGCATTCATATTTTTATGCCACCATTAACAACCTTAGAACATTATTTAGAGTTGGTTGCAGCCATTGAATCAACGGCAGAAAGTCTGGCGATCCCCGTAGTACTTGAAGGTTATGAGCCACCTAGAGATTATCGAATTGAACGCCTCATGGTTACGCCAGATCCCGGTGTTATTGAAGTAAATATTCACCCCTCTAAATCATGGGATGAATTAGTAGAAAAAACCAATATTATTTACGAGCAAGCACATTTATCTCGTTTAGGTACTGAAAAATTTATGCAGGATGGAAGGCATACCGGAACCGGCGGTGGTAACCATATCACGATGGGTGCGGAAATACCTGCTGATAGCCCAATGTTGCGACGTCCCGATTTATTACGTAGTTTGATTACTTATTGGCAGCATCATCCAGGCTTGTCCTATTTATTCTCTGGGATGTTTATTGGTCCAACGAGTCAGGCGCCACGCGTTGATGAAGGGCGCGATGAGAAGTTATATGAGTTAGAAATTGCCTTTCAACAAATTCCAGAAGGCGAAGTGCCCGCGCCTTGGTTAGTTGATAGGCTATTACGACATTTATTGACAGATATTACGGGTAATACGCACCGATCAGAGTTCTGTATAGATAAATTATATTCGCCAGATAGTTCGACAGGACGATTGGGTATTTTGGAGTTACGTTCATTTGAAATGCCTCCACATGCGCAAATGTCTTTAGTGCAAGTTGTACTTTTAAGATCATTGATTGCATGGTTTTGGCGAGAGCCTTATAAACACGATTTAGTGCGTTGGGGTACTGAGTTACATGATCGTTTTATGTTGCCACATTATGTGCATGAAGACATGCGTCAAGTCACTAAAGATTTACAACGTGCAGGCTTTGCGTTTGATCTTGAATGGTTAGCGCCGTTCTTTGAGTTTAGATTTCCACGTTACGGTAATACACTCATTGATGGTATGGACATGGAGTTGAGGTTTGCTATTGAGCCTTGGCATGTTTTAGGTGAAGAGATGAGTAGTTCTGGCACTGCTCGATATGTTGATTCATCCGTGGAACGGGTTCAAATATCTGTCACTGGCTTTACTGAGGGTCGCTATGTCATCGCATGTAATGGGCGTCGAGTCCCTATGCGTAATACAGGCCGTAAAGGTGAATATGTGGCCGGTGTACGTTATCGTGCATGGCAACCCCCTTCAGCATTACATCCAACTATTGCGCCACATACGCCTTTAGTATTTGATGTGATAGATACTTGGAATGGTCGATCTGTGGGTGGTTGTACTTATTATGTTGCCCATCCGGGCGGACGAAGTTACGATGATTTCCCTGTTAATGATTATGCGGCAGAAACTCGCAGAATGACACGATTCTGGGACTATGGTCACACACCAGGTGTTATCATCAGACCACCTTTAGCAACGACACGTGATGTTGCCTCAGATGAACCGTTCTTACAAAACTTTAAAGTGAGTGAAAAAGCGCCTAGCGCTATGGCCCCACCGGTTGAAGAGTTGAGTGTGGACTATCCTTTTACATTAGATTTACGTCATCGCACTCGGTAGATTTTGGCGAGTTGGGTTAAACTAGTGTTAACCCAACTTTGACTCTATCAGCTATTCGATAGTGGTAATACCCGTTACTAGGAGATTTATTTAAATGAGTAGTAAATTAAAATTGTTGAATCCTGCTATATTAACTTTGGATGATCAGAGTTATTCCTTACCCACTTATATGGGGGTTGAAGGTGAAAAAGCCATAGATATAACAAAGTTACGAAGCCAAACGGGTTACGTTACTTTAGATGATGGTTATGGGAATACAGGTGCTTGTGAAAGTGCTATCACTTATATAGATGGCGAAAAAGGAATTTTACGTTACCGTGGTTATCCCATTGAAGAACTAGCCGCTCATTCACGATTTGTTGAAGTTTCTTATTTACTATTGTACGGTGAGTTACCAACGGCTGATAAATTATTACAGTTTTCAACACGCCTTAATGAATCATCAATTATTCATGAAGACATGCACCATTTCTTTAATGGTTTTCCACGGGGTTCACATCCCATGGGAATCTTAACGACAATGGTCGCTTCGTTATCTACATTTTATCCTGTGCCTGATCGTTTAGATGAGCAGACAGAAATTCAGATTGTGGCTAATTTAGTTTCTCAAGTACGCACTATCGCAGCTTTCTCATATAAAAAATCTATTGGAGAGCCTTTAGTCTATCCATCGATTAAATACAAATACACCAGTAACTTCCTGAACATGATGTTCTCATCACCGGTGCGTGATTATCAATTAGATATGGATATCGTTCGGGCCATTGATATGGTCTTAATTCTGCATGCGGATCATGAGCAAAATTGTAGTACATCATCTGTGAGAACTGCAGGTTCAAGTATGGCAAATGTTTATGCGGTTATTACTGCGGGTATTGCGGCGCTTTGGGGGCCTCGTCATGGCGGTGCAAATCAAGAAGTTATTAAGATGTTAGAGCAAATTCATGCTGAAGGGGGTGATGGTACTGAATTTATTAATCAGGCGAAAGATAAAAAGTCAGGAAAGCGTTTGATGGGCTTTGGGCATCGAGTTTATAAAAACTTTGATCCACGTGCGCAAGTGTTAAAACAGCATTGCGATAAATTATTAAATAAATCGGGTATTAATGATCCGCTATTAGATATAGCACGCCGTATTGAAGAAATAGCATTAAACGATGAATATTTTATCTCGCGTAAGTTATATCCCAATGTCGACTTTTATTCGGGCTTGATTTTGCGCGCCGCAGGGATTCCAACTAACATGTTTACTGTTTTATTTGCAATTGGGCGTATGCCGGGTTGGTTAGCGCATTGGCGCGAAATGATTCATGGTGAGCAAGTAACAATCTATAGACCTCGCCAAATATATACGGGAGAAAAGATGCGCCACTATGAGGAAATTAGTTTAAGAACGGATTAATTGAAGTTCATGTAAATAAGACTCTATTTTAACCTTACATTCAAGACGTTGGTCTCGTTCTAATTAAGGATATTTCGAGTAAAAGGATAATAACCCGATACGAAATTGTATAAGGAATGATTGGTGCGCAATAACAGTTTAGCTAATGATATTGGTACGCAATATTATGCGACGCAGCTAGGTATTTACGATGAAATGTATGCAAATAAAGTTAAGGTGTTACCTTATTGGGAACGCTTTATGGCTGCATTGGATAGTATGGGTACCGAAAACTTGGAGTTGCGCCGAAGAGAAGCTCAACGTCTATTGCGTGAAAATGGGGTTACCTATAATGTTTATGGCGATTCACAAAATCTAACTAGACCATGGCGACTTGATCCCGTTCCTCTATTAATTAGTAGTGAAGAATGGGTCGTTATTGAGTCTGGTCTTAAACAGCGCGCTGAGTTACTCGATTTAATATTAAAAGATATTTATGGCAAACAGACTTTATTAAAAAAAGGGCTCTTGCCTCCAGAGTTAGTGTATAGCCATGAAGGCTTTTTACATCCTTGCCTGGGCGCTTTACAAAAGCAAAAACGTCATTTAACAATTTATTCTGCCAACCTTGCTCGCGGTCCTAGTGGCCGTATGTGGGTTCTGGATGATAGAGCTCAAGCGCCTTCAGGTTCAGGTTATGCTTTAGAAAATCGTACAGTAATGACACGTGTTTTGCCTGACATTTTTAGGCAGACTCAAGTTCATCGCTTATCAGGATTTTTTAAATCTCTGCATAAAGGTCTTGTGGATATTGCTCCACATAAGAAAGAAGATCCACGGATAGTCATATTGACGCCTGGACCGCTTAATGAAACCTACTTTGAACACGCTTATTTAGCAGCCTACTTAGGGTACACCTTAGTTCAAGGTGGAGATTTAACGGTCAGAGATGGCAAGGTCTGGCTTAAATCCTTATCAGGATTGCAAGCTGTTGATGTTATTTTGCGACGTGTAGATGACTCTTTTTGTGATCCGTTAGCACTACGTAGCGAATCAAAGCTAGGTATTGCAGGATTATTAGAGGCGGTTCGTAGAGGCAATGTCGCGATAGCAAATCCCTTGGGTAGTAGTGTGTTAGAAAACCCAGCGCTTATGGCGTTTTTACCTAGGTTAGCTAGATATTTTTTAAATGATGACTTGAAGCTTCCGTCTATAGCAACTTGGTGGTGTGGTCAGTCCAGAGAAAGGGATTTTGTGTTGCAACATCTGGATAGTTTAGTGGTTAAACCCATTAATCGTGGCTATGGAAATCATGCTGTGTTTGGCGGCAGTTTAAGCAGTAAAGAAAAAGAGAGATTACGGAGTCAAATCATTGCCAAGCCTCATTTATTTATAGGCCAAGAGCAAGTGAGTTTCTCTACCTTACCTGCATTGATTGATAACAAAATAGAGCCACGAAATGCGGTCTTAAGAAATTTCGTGGTAGCGAGTGGTCATGACTACGAAGTAATGCCGGGTGGGTTAACACGAGTCGCTCGGCAAAAAGACAATTTTATAGTTTCTAATCAAGCCGGTGGTATTAGTAAAGATACTTGGGTGTTAGCCTCAGAGCCGGATAAGCCCGTTACTTTGTGGACGCAGCCTAGACGAAATCAGTTAATAGATGCAGAAACGGATGCTTTAACCAGTCGGGCAGCAGATAACCTATTTTGGGTGGGACGGCATTTAGAAAGAACAGAAGCTGTGACTCGTTTAATGCGGGTTATTTTAGTTAAGTATAGAGAAGTATTTGAATTTAAGGATCAACATGATGAGGCTTGTTTACACGTTTTATTAAGAACTCTGACTCAAGTCACAGGAACATATCCCGGATTTATAAAATGTGATGAGCAGTTTATAAAAGTACCCGATACCGAGTTAATTTCTTTAGTTAAAGATGTCTTTCGGAGGGGAACTTTAACGGCTAATGTTCAGGCTTTTTTTCAAGCAGCTTTCAGTATTCGAGATTTATGGTCACAAGATACTTGGCGTAGTGTAGATAATATCCAGCGTAGATGGCAGCAAAGAATAAGTAATGTTGATTTAACTATAGAACAATTGCCTAGCCATTTAGATGACTTAATGACGGGTATCGTAGCCTTTACTGGATTGACTAGTGAAAGTATGACACGAGAAGCGTCCTGGTTAATGTTAGATAGCGGTCGTCGAATAGAGCGTGCGTTAGCATTAATATCGGTATTACGCTCCACTTTAGCTTCGCGACATGAAGAAGTATTACAAACACAAGTTCTAGAGGCGGTTTTAGTTGTAACGGATAGTTTAACGATTTATCAGAGACGCTATAGATCTTATATTCAATTACCTTTAGTCTTGGAGTTGCTTTTATTAGATGATGCGCATCCAAGATCACTTGCTTATCAGTTGCAGCAATTATGTATTCATATTGGCGCGTTACCAAGAAGTAAAAGAAAGGGGCAGTTAAGCGCAGAGGAGCGTTTAATTTTAAAAGCGTGTACAGATTTGCGCTTATGTAATGTACAGGAGTTAACACAAGTTAATGAAGATGATGGTGTTTATCAGAAGTTTGAAGAGTTAATGTCTAATACAACAGACCTGTTGTGGCAGACTTCAGAGTTGATTGCAGAGGCTTATTTTAGCCATTCACAAACTTCTCAGTTAATGGTGCTTAATACAGCCGAGGATGAGCTTTGAAATATCGTATTACGCACAGTACGCTTTATGATTACAGTCAATCGGTGGGGTTATGTCAAAATGAAGCACGGCTTCAACCTCGAAACTTCTGGCGTCAGCAAGCGCACAGCAGTCATTTTGAGATAACACCAAGCCCTACTGATTTTAATGAGAGAACTGATTTTTTTGGTAATCGGGTCACTTACTTTGCCGTGCAAAAACCACATACCAAATTATTAGTTACTGTCATTAGTGAAGTGACTATTTTTCCAAAACAAAATGGTTTGGATTTATTCAATTCGATGACTTGGGAGCAAGTGGTACAGATTTTACAGACAAACTTTTCATTGAATAGTCAGGCTGGGTTTTCTGAGCAACAAAGTCAAAGTCAAAGTCAAAGTCAAAGTCAAAGTCAAAGTCAAAGTCAAAGTCAAAGTCAAAGTCAAAGTCAAAGTCAAAGTACAGAGTATGCCTATGAGATACTCGATGCTCGACAATATGTATTAGATTCTCCTATGGTTTCTGTCAGTGCAGAGTTGGCTGAATATGCGCGTTTGTCTTTTGAGCCTAATCGAGCGTTGGTCGATGTGGTCTATGATTTGATGGCACGTATATATAAAGATTTTACCTATGATCCGACATTTACAACGATAGCAACCCCATTAATTGAAGTGCTAAGATTTAGACGGGGTGTATGTCAAGATTTTGCGCATTTAGCAATAGGTTGTTTACGTTCTTTTGGTATAGCGGCTAGATATGTGAGCGGTTATGTCGAAACGATGCCGGAGCCAGGTAAATCTCGATTAGTGGGGGCAGATGCTTCTCACGCTTGGTTTTCAGTTTATATTCCGGCTATTGGCTGGATGGATTTTGATCCGACGAATAATAAAGTACCTCATGATCAGCATATTACGTTGGCATGGGGGCGTGATTTTTCGGATGTAACCCCTCTAAAAGGTATTGCTTTTGGAGGAGGACAACACACCTTATCAGTTTCTGTTGACGTTTTAAGGTTGGCATAAGTTCAAAAGGTTTTTACAGGTTTTTAGTTTAGAGGAGCTGAGATGGCTACAATTCATTTAATAGGTGGGGAAAAAGGTGGTGTTGGTAAATCAGTAGTGGCGCGCGTATTGGCGCAATACATGATAGATAACGAAATACCTTTTGTAGGGTTTGATACTGATAAATCACATGGCTCATTACTGAGGTTTTATGCAGATTATGCGTCGCCTACCATCATAGATAGTTATCAAAGTTTAGATACCATTATTGAGGTGGCGGCTGAAAATCCTTATCATCGAGTTTTAGTTGATCTTGCCGCACAAACCCATCAATCACTTGCAAAATGGATTGATGACTCGGGTGTTTTGGAATTAGCAGAAGAATTAGATATCAAAATTTATTACTGGAATGTAATGGATTCAGGTAAAGATTCTGTTGATCTACTTAATAAATTATTAACACAGTTCGGTACTCGATTTAATTATGTGTTGGTTCAAAATCAATTGCGAGATGAACACTTTAATATATTAGAGTTTTCTGGCGTTAAAGAAAGGGCTTTGGCTTTTAACGCACAAGTAATGACTTTAAAACGGTTACATGCACCTGTAATGACTAAAATAGATGGTAATAGTTACAGTTTTTGGGCGGCAAAAAATAAAGATGATCAAAGTCTTGATGCTTTAGGTTTATTAGAAAGGCAACGCGTTAAGATTTGGTTAAATCATGCTTATAAACAGCTTGAATCGCTAGGGATTTAAACAGTATCCTCAGGCTAATCTTAGAATTATTCGCAACCATTTTACTGAAATGAAATTAAGAGTCAGTTGCAGTCTTCGTTTTCAAGTGATTGAAGCCAGTGTGTTAATTTTAATGCTTAGGCCTTATAGAGGCATACAGCAGTGGATTAACCGAGAAGTTTATGTGGTTAGGCCGGTAATACCCCTGCTTGAAAGTACAGATAGTTTTGGTAATTCTGTGCAGCGCTTAATGGCACCCGTGGGTAATTTCTTAATTTATACCTCAACCGATGTCATTGTTGCAGATAAAGTGAATGTAGTTCCAGGTGCGCATTTTGTTGAGATACAAGATTTGCCAAATGATGTGTTGCCTTTTTTATTACCCAGTCGATATTGTGAGTCAGATCGTTTTGGCGATTTGGCAAGAGATATTACACAAGGTGCTTTGCCTGGGTATGATCAGGTGAGTAAGATTAATGAATGGGTGCGAGAGTTTATTGAATATGTGCCTGGGTCTAGCGAATATCCGTTATCAGCGATAGAAGTTCATCTGCGTGGACAGGGTGTGTGCAGAGATTTAGCGCAAGTTGCAATAGCGTTGTGTCGCAGTATTAGTATTCCTACACGATTAGTTGTGGGCTATTTATATAATCTTCACCCCATGGATTTACATGCTTGGTTTGAGGCTTATGTAGGGGGAAGGTGGTACACCTTTGATCCAACTCAGACTGTATTATTAGGTGGTCGGGTTATTGTGGCATTTGGTCGAGATGCTGCAGATGTGTCTATTTTTCATCAATTTGGTTCCGGTTGTTTGCTAAACGATATGGACGTTCGAGTCGATTTACTGGATAATTAGCGTATTAAAAAATTTTCATCATTTAAATAATTATGACTTATTGTATTGCAGCGTCTATAGACGAAGGGTTAATTTTGGTTTCTGATTCCAGAACCAATGCTGGCATTGATAATGTGAGTACTCATGGCAAAATGCACGCTTTTGATACTTCAAGTGATCGTAATATTGTATTGTTGAGTGCGGGTAATCTTGCGACAACACAAGCCGTGTTAGAGCAATTACATCGCGATAAAATTAAAGAAGCTGAAATAAATCTCAATAATGTAGAAAGCTTATTTGAAGCAGCAGATTATTTGGGACATGTCAGTGTAGAAAAGCAAAAACAGCATAAAACAGATAAAGGGCAGTCAGCTTTTAATCCAACGGCTAGCTTTATTCTTGCCGGCCAAATTGGGGATCAACCGCCCGCTGCCTATATGATTTATGCGGAAGGTAATAGCATTACCACTTCTGCAAACACACCCTTTTTGCAAATCGGTGAGAGTAAGTATGGTAAACCTATCTTGGATCGGTTTCTAAAATTGAATACCCCTATCGATGAAGCCGCTCGCTGTTGTTTAGTCTCTATGGATTCAACCATTCGTAGTAATGCGAGTGTAGGGTCGCCAGTTGAAATGCTAATTTATCGTAAAGATAGTTATAGTTTTGAAGAGTATTATTGTTTTGATGATGACGATGATTATATGTTGCAACTAAGACGCAGTTGGGAAACTAAATTACGAGAAGCAATCTCGGCGTTACCTAATATAGATAAAACATCTCATAAGGTAATGCGTAGAGTTTTATAATTAATTTACATGGATTTATTAAGTGAGTGAGGCGTTAGCTTCACTCACAGAGTCGTAATTTAATCTTCTGTTATAATCAGGAACCACTTGTTAGTGATTTCGTTGTGTAGTCCACCCAGTTTGTTTTGTAGGTCATCAAGTATGCCTCTTAATTGAGCTTGGGTTGTTTCCTCAGTATTTATAGCGTGCACGTAAGCTTGCAGGTCGCTAACTTTTTTGGGTACCTCTCCATTGTTAGGAAGTTTTATAACGCATTCAGAGATTTCAGACAGGCAACAACTGATAGAGCGGGGTAGGTTTTGATCTTGTAATAAAAAGTTAAGTACGTCATCACCATTAACTCTGCTATGCTTTTGTTGACGATACATCAATAAAGCATTTAAAGCTTTTAAGACATTCATCCAGAGAATAGTTTCATATTGTCGGACTTCATCACTTCGAGATTCGGATAGAAGTAAAGATGCCAAATCTAATATTCGACTCGTCATATCGGCACGTTCAACATTTCTGCCTAAGCGAATAAAAGCATAAGGATCATTATGGCTCATGTAGCCAGATAATAAGCCTGTAAAGCGTTGACAGCCTTTTAATATTTCATTAAGAAATATAACTCGATGTCGTCTATTGGCAACGGTTTCTAGATTCTTTTTAGCAAATAAATGCATTTCATTCACTTGCTCCCAGGCTTCATCAGGTAACAAGTCTCGAGAAGTACGAATATTTTCCCTAGCGGCCGTTAATGAGGATAAAAGAGATCCAGGGTATGTATCATCAGCTAATAAAAATCGAGTGATATTGCGTTCGTTGGCTACATTATATTTTTCATAAAAGGTGTGTTCTGAAGCATTAATTAAAATTAACTGCCGCCAGCCCATTTCTACGCCTTTAGGTAAGTCCATCAGTAAGTTCATGTGAACATTAACTAGTCTAGCAATGTTCTCGGTGCGTTCAATATATCGGGCAAGCCAATAAATGCGTTCAGCTGAGCGTGATAACATTATTTATCCTCCATGTTAATAATCCACGTATCTTTACTACCACCCCCTTGAGAAGAATTAACCACCAATGAACCTTTCTTTAAGGCCACCCGGGTAAGACCTCCGGCTGTTACAAAAGTGTCTTGTCCTTGGAGAATAAAGGGGCGTAAATCGATATGTCGCGGTTCTAATTTACCTTTGCACAATGTAGGTGCGGTAGATATTGATAAGGTGGGTTGAGCGATATAGTTTCGAGGATCTTTTTGGATTATTTCTCTAAAGTTTTCTACCTCTTTCGCTGTTGCATGTGGTCCAACTAACATACCGTAACCACCTGATTCATTAGCTGGTTTTACCACTAGTTCTGCAAGGTGCTCTAGTACATATTCCAGATGATCAGGATTGCTACATAAATAAGTGGGGACGTTGGGTAATATAGGTTCTTCATTTAAGAAATAACGAATCATTTCCGGTACATAAGCATAAACGACTTTATCATCGGCAACGCCCGCGCCCGGTGCATTAGCCAAGGCAACATTACCTGCTTTCCATGCTCGCATTAAGCCTTTCACACCCAAGGTAGAGTCTTTACGGAATACTTCAGGATCAAGAAAATCATCATCAATACGACGATAAATAACATCTACTTTTTCAAGACCTCTAATCGTTTTCATATAAACACAATCGTCATCTTTAACGACTAGGTCATTACCTTCGACTAATTGTGCTCCCATTTGTTGGGCTAAATAGGCATGTTCAAAATAGGCGGAATTGTAGATGCCAGGTGTGAGCACAGCGCAAGTAATTTGCCCATTTTGGTGCGGGGCAATTGAGGTGAGCATGTCATGTAAATGCGTTGGATAGTCGTCAATAGGTTGAATATCAATATCTTGAAATAACTCAGGAAAAACGCGTTTAGTAATCACTCTGTTTTCAAGCATATAAGATACGCCAGAGGGTACGCGTAAATTGTCCTCTAGCACGTACATAATGCCATCTTTGTCGCGCACCAAATCGGTGCCGCAGATGTTAGCCCATACAGTGTGTTTAGGTTTCATACCTATGCATTCTTTACGAAAGTTCTTAGAACTGTTCACGATGTCACCGGGCATTTTACCGTCTTTTATAAAAGCCTGTTCTCCATAAACATCACTGATAAAACAGTTTAAAGCGGTTAAACGTTGCTTCAAACCCTTTTCTATAATACGCCATTCTCGAGCATCAATAATTCTTGGGATAATGTCGAAAGGCCACGCCCTGTCTATGTTTCCTTCGTCACTATAGACTGTAAAACTGATGCCCATTTCCATTATGGCCAGTTCAGCAGCGGTCTTTCGTTTATCGATATCTTCTTTTTTTAGAGAATCTAGATATCGACATAATTGATGGCTCACGGGACGAGATTGATACTCAGAATACATCAACTCATCGTAAGCAACGTCAGTTTTATAGTTTTCCCAAATTGATTTCATGGCACTTCAGCTTTTAGAGTTTAGTTCGTTAAAATTTAAAGCATGATTGATGCCAGATATAAACCATATATTTAGTCATCCTATCCTAAAAAGCATTCCGCTGAGTTAGCCTAACAAAGAGGTGCCCTTGATTTGCACATAAACCATTAGCTCAGCTTTTAAGTTTAATAAATGAGCTGATTTTTGGGTAATGTGTGCGAGTAGACTTTGATGGTCAACTTGTAAGCGCACAGTGCATTGCCCTGTGTTATCGGCTTTAATTTCTTTAATGACCGCTGGTAGTATATTAAGAATACTGGTATCGGTGGGTGCTGATAGGGTAATACTCACGTCTCGGGCGTATATTTGAATACGTAATTTTGTGCCGATAGGTGCTGTTATCAGCGGTAAACTAAGAGTGTTGTCATTAATTGCCACACAACTCAAATGATAATTGGTTTCATGGCTGCTTAGGGTGCCTTGCCAAACGCTACTTGCGCCTTTATCTTGCGCAAAAGGTAAGTCAATTCGATTAAACGTGTCAGTTAAATTACCATGGGCTACTACTTTTCCAGCTTGCATTACTACTAAGGTATCCGCAAGTTGCGCTACTTCTGCTTGAGAGTGTGTGACATAAATGACGGGTATAGATAGATGTTGATGCAAGCGGATTAAAAAGGGCAGTATTTCTTGTTTACGCTGTTGGTCTAAGGCCGCTAAGGGCTCGTCCATTAAGAGTAAATCAGGTTTAAGTAATAAGGCGCGGGCTATCACTACACGCTGTTTTTCACCGCCTGATAAGCGGTCAGGTTTGCGGTTAAGTAAATGTTCTATGCCAAGTAAATCGATAATTTCTTGAAAATTACTGGAATTAACTGTTGAGCACGTTTGGCGTTTTACCCCAAACTGTAAATTCCCCATCACACTAAGGTGCGGAAATAAATTGGCTTCCTGAAACACATAGCCTAAGTTTCTTTGGTAGGTGGGTATAAAGTGTTTTTTAGTGCTGTCTTGCCAGCATTGACCCTTAATTTCAAAATAGCCTATAGGGGCTTTTTCTAAGCCGGCAATACAGCGTAATAAAGTCGTTTTACCTGAACCTGAAGGGCCAAATAATACCGTAACGCCGGTACTGGGTAATTGCAAATCAACATCCAGTGCAAAGTTTTCATAAGCTAATTTAAAGCGAGCGGGTAGGGTAGGCATTATTTGAGTTGCTGTACTTGAGGCGGTGTTTTAAGCACGGTATATAAAACCAGCAAAACGCTAAAAGAGAACGCGAGTAAGCAACCCGCTAACCAATGCGCTTGGGTATATTCCAAGGCTTCTACATGATTATAAATTTGTACTGAAACTACGCGCGTTTTATCAGGAATGTTACCGCCTATCATTAATACCACACCAAATTCGCCCACCGTGTGAGTAAAACCTAAGATGCCTGCGGTTAAAAAGCCAGATTTACTGAGTGGTAAAACGACACTTAAAAAAGTGTTTAAAGGGCTAGCGCGTAAAGTAGCGGCGGCTTCTAAGGTCTGCTGGGCAATGCTATTAAAAGCAGATTGTAAAGGTTGCACCACAAAGGGTATAGAGTAAAGCACTGACGCAATGACTAAGCCAGTAAATGTAAAGGATAAGGCACCTAAGTCTAAAGCGTTGGTTAATTTACCGAGCGCGCCATTTGGCCCCATAAGTATCAACAAATAAAAACCTAATACTGTAGGAGGTAAAACTAAGGGTAATGAGACCAAGGCATTGATAAAGCCTTTGGCGGGTGATTGGGTGCGCGCCAACCACCAGGCTATAGGGGTGCCGATTAAGAGTAGTAAAAAAGTACTAAGACTCGCCACTTTAAAGGTGAGCCAGAGCGTATCTAAATCGGCAGGTGAGAGCATTCTATTTTAGAGTGGGTTTATTTGGCTAAATCGTAACCGTATTTTTCAATAATCGCTAGCGCTGGCGCAGATTTTAAATAGGCTAATAAGGCGATCGCGGCAGGATTTTCTGCGCCATTTTTTAAAAGCGCAGTCCCTTGTCGAATAGTGGCGTATTCATGAGTCGGAATAATATACCCTGAGCCTGAAGCAATTTTACCGTTTTCAATAACTTGCGATAGGGCTATAAAACCGAGTTCGGCATTGCCAGTACTAATAAACTGTTGAGTTTGGCTAATGTTTTCACCTAACACCATTAACGGTTGGGTTTTTTCTAGTAGGCCTTGTTTCGTTAAATAATCCACAGCGGCAGCGCCATAGGGAGCTAGTTTTGGGTCAGCAAGCGAAATATGTTTAAAACTCCCAGTTTTTAATATTTTACCTTCTGCATCCACATAACCGGGAGTTGCGGACCAAAGCACTAATTTTCCTATCGCATAGGTGTTGCGCGTGCCACTCACCACGAAACCTTCTTTCTCCAGTAAAGCGGGCCCTGTTTCGTCCGCTGCGAGTAATACTTCAAAAGGGCCACCATTCTGGATTTGAGAGACGAACTTACCGGTTGAGCCAAAAGATAATTTGGCTGAATGGCCGGTGGCTTGTTCGAAGCTTTCGGCAATTTCTGTCATCGGTTTAGTAAAGTTTGATGCCACAGCAACCAGTGTTGAATCTGCTCTAACCATAGAGGAGTTTAGTATGAGTCCAAAGGCGATAAGCGCTAGGCGTGATATTTTTAGGGTCATGGTGCTTTCCTTTTTATTAGAATGAAGAATGTCTTGATTTTTAAAATCTTAATTGACTTTGGATAAAGAAATAGTCAGTATCCGCACCTGGTGGTGGCGTTACTCCTGTTAAATAAGTACCCGTGTTTTTAGTAGTATGAGCTGATTTTGCAAACTCACCTTTAAATAAATGGTACCAACCTGCGTCAAAATTAAGACTGCTATTAACGTTATATCGCCCTGTAAAACCTAATTGATCACCCACAAAAGAACTCTTGCCATCTACTAAGGCGGGTGTGGTTGCAGCCGTACATGTATTTCCTCCCCAGCAATCATTTGCTGATGCTAGCCACACTAAACGCTGTTGGAGTTTGAATGACAGATCTTTAGTAGGAGAGAGCTCGAGTTTATAGCCGGGTGAATTGATATTGCTACGTTGGAATGCCCCATAAATGCCCGTGGGTCCAAAGTCAAAATCTGAGGCGCCGTATAAAGAATCAAATCGACCATCTATGCCTGATGAATCATGGTTTTTCCAATGAGAACTGCCACTCGCATAGTCATATTCCAAGTAAAATCGAGGTGACCAAGGTAGCTCAAAACTGTAACCCGCCTCTACATGTGATGACCATGCTTCGTGTAGCTGTGTGGTATTGGCATAATTAGTGTGGCCAGTCGTTGGGTTAGTTGCGGCATATCTAACCGTCCCAAATTGCCCCATACCTTCGGCCTGAAAGTCGAATTTACCTTTGCTGGGTTTTTGATAAAACCGAATCGTTGGGGTTAAATAATTGCGGTTTCGAGTGGGATTTAACGGGTTATCTCCTTCACTTAAGTGGTATAAGGCAACTTCAGCATTGATATCTTTGTAAAGATTAGTGTATTCAAAAATTCCCCCGGAAAACCATGTATTAAAGTCTTCTTCATCCCATTTAGTGTTATTCAGTAAATTGGGGTTAGGTGTCACTGAGTTATAGTTGGGGTATCTGACGACGGGTACGGTGGCAAAGGTATTAAACTGCCATTTGTCATAAGCCATTACCCTTGCCCTTAGGCCGGTAAAGTTATTAACGGTATTTCTAAATATGGGTCTAGCGACTAAGCGACGACTGCCCAAATCCATAGTTTGACGACCTACTTTTATCTCGGCTCCATAGCCGCTATTTAATACGTTTTGATCGGCCCAAGAGGCATAACCTTGGGCAAAATCCCATGTATCTGCTGAAGCGTTGTTGCTTGGGAAGGGGGTGTAATTTGTGGTATTGGGTGTTTTGCCAGTGTTAATATCTGAACCAACAGTTCTGGCATCCATTAATTCCATAGCAACTCTAAATTTATTAAATTTAGCTTGTAGCCAAAAATCGGTTTGTAAGGCTATTTGTTGATCGCCCCCTTGTGATTGCACGCCTTTTTGTGAGCCTTTAAAGGCATCGGAGAGTGATTCATAACGCGTTCTTTGCTCCACTCCAAATGACAGCCATTTCGGCAAGCCTATAGTGTCATGTACATTCCAGACAGGTTTTTCATAATTGTTACCTAGCAAGGCATCGTCCATCATAAAGTTGTACGCCGCCATAGGCGCTCTACTGTATGTGGGCGTAGGTAATTTTGTGGCGGCAGGGTTTGCATTTAGGGTTTCGGCCGACAGTCCTAGGCTTGGATAATTAAACATTATCAAGCTAGGGATTATTAATTTAAGTGGTGAGTGTTTGATGGAATGATTTTTTTTTGAAGTCATTATATTTCCTTAAACAAAGGTAAAAGTATCAACGATAGGCTATTTCTTTGGTTTAGATTATATATCGTTATGTATAAAAGTAAATATCGAAGTGATGCAATATGTACAAGATTTATTGGATTTTTGATGCGCTCAATCACATGGCTCATTTAGGCTATGTAAGCTTACATACTCACCATGCGTCGTCGCATAGCGACTACTCAAGTTCTCATAGACGCTATGCGACGTACTTTACTGAGTATGCGAACCAGCATAGTTACTATGTAAGCAGGCATAGTGGCAATGTAAGCGCGCATAGTGGGAATGTGTGTTTGCAAAGTAACTGTGCAAGGTGTCTAGGATCTATGCGGGCTCCCATAGTGACAGTGCGACAAGGCATAGGGACTATGCAGGATTTCGCATTGGCTATACTCACCTGCATAGCCAGTTTGAGAGCTTGAGTACTGACAGTGTTAGTCAGCGTAGTGTTTATGCAAACTCGCATAGTGATCTTGCAAGCTTGCTTCCTGATTATGCGAGTTTGCATAGACACTATGAGAGCACGCATGGCATATAGGCGAGGATTAAGGCAGATTGTCTGATATTGAGCAGAAAAGTTGAATTATTAGCAAACTTAAATACTTATTTGTTAGGTATTTAGCTGTGTAACAATTATTTTTCCCCTTGTTTTGTGGATGGAGATGTTAGATAGGGTAAGGCTTTCAGGGTAATTATTAATTATGTTATTTAATCGGCTTAAAATAAATGTTAGCTTTATTGGGGTTAGTGCGTATACTCAGCGCTACTTACATTGAAATATTGGAGCTAAACCATGAAAAAAACAAAAGTGGCGTTGGATTTTGTGCGGTTGTCTGTTGCCTTAAAAATTATATTTTACCGGGCGGTTCTATTGTCTATGACGGGTAATATCTTGTATCTGAATCCTGATGTGTCTTTAGCTGATGCAAAGTTGGCTGTGGATGCTTTAGAAGTCACGGCATTAGATTCAGAAGGCGGCGGTTTATTAGCGACGGCGAAAATGCATGAAAAAGAACATATTGCTGATGGCATATTTCGTAATTTAGCTGCTTATGTAGAAAGATTAGCTGAGGGTAATGAGGCTAGTATTATCGCTAGTGGTTTTCATTGTACTAAACAGCCTGCGCCATTTAACAAGTTGCCTTTACAGATTAAAGATGGTTTGGTATCTGGTACGGTGAATGGGTTTTGTAAAGTTATTGAACATGCCCTTTCATACGACTGGTATTACGCGAAAGGAGGCGTGCCAGCCACTGAGGCAGGTTGGGTTTTTGCTGGTAGAACTTCTCGCGCAGATATTGAAATAAAAGGCCTAACCGTAGGCAGTAAATATGTATTTAAACTATGTGCCTTTACGTCAAAAGGTAATACGGATTTTTGTGATCCTGTTTCAAAAACTATTATTTAATCGCTTTAAAGTAGGGCGGTATTTATAGGCAATCAAATACCGCTAGGCTAGTTTATACCGTATTACTGAAAGTTAAGTACTTTACGACCGCTGGGTAACGTCTTTGGAATTAAGCTAGTTAGATTGTTAGGTAAAGCTCCGTTATCAAGTAAACCACCATTTAAAAAGTTATAGAGATCGTTAAACTCTTGAGAACTTAAATTTAAGTTACCCATTGCAACAATTCTAGAATCTAGTCTTTTTAATACCGGTTCGATAGGGCCTGTACGTACGGTTAAGTCACTTGCTAAACCTGCCGTAGCGGGGTCATATTTTGCTGCCGCACTTAGGGTATTTAAATGATATTTCAATGCATCACTTAAATTAGTGAATGCGCCATTGTGGAAGAATGTTGGTTGTACAGAAATGTTACGTAACGGTGCAGTTCTAAATGCATACCGATCAACAGGATCTCCCGTTAACTCTTCACGACCATAGTCTTCATCTTTATTGGGACCACTAAATTCATAGTCTCCTTGAAAATCATTTGGGTTTTGTGGGTCACCTCCAGACTTTAGGCCGAAACTTGCAGGGGCAATTTGAGGAATGCCTACCGCATGTGTTTGAAAATCACTGAACATTTCTTGAGATTCTCCTGCCGTACTATGGCAAGCGACGCAGTTTGCTTTACCAAAAAACAGTACGGCTCCGCGTTTTTGACTGGTGGTTAATGCATTAACATTACCTCTAGCAAATTGATCAATCGGAGCGTCAGCAAACGTCAACGTAAATTCAAACTCTGCAATAGCGGCGGCAATTTGGGCAAATGTAATATTGCCATTGCTAGCAGAGGGAAAAATACTAGAAAATAAACCAACGTAATTGGCGTTACTATTCATTCTGTCTAATATTTTAGCCCTAATAGCGTAACTACGGTCAGTCGAGTCTATGTCACTGCCATTAGGTCCTGCTATAGCAGTCGGCACTGTATCAGATGTTAAGCCTGATGAAGTTAAATGGGTGGGTGAATAGAGTCTATCATCAAGATTAGCAGGATCATCAACTGCAAAACCAGCAACTTCTATGAGTTCTGTAGGGGGTAAACTGCCATGAACCGCTAATAATGAGGTAGTGATTTGGTTGTCGAACGATGTGCCGTAAATACTGGGTGCGTTCGGTTTCCAAACGGTTGTTCCGCCTAAAAAGAAAGGTACACGCACGCCTTCGGATACATCAAATGGGTTATGTGATATTGAGGTGAATCTTGAGTTCCACATCAAGCTAGGATAAAAAGCCGAGTTTAAAACTTTTAATGATCGCCTTTGATTTCTGGGGCCTTTTCTTCCTGCCCCCACAATGCCATTATTTTCGACACCAATGGAAATAGATTGAGTATCACCAAAGCCCGTGAGAGGCGAATGACATCCAGAGCAACTATTGTCATTAGCTAAGCTGAGGATGCTATCAAAAAAGAGTGACTGGCCAATATTTGCAAGTTTAGTGTTAATGGGTCGTCCTAACTTTGTTGTCAGGGTCGATTCAATTTTGCCAGTAAAGCCCGCATCTGCTAATAGTTGAGATAAATTATTATTTAAAGCGCTAACCGACGTATTGGCGTTATTTGCATTGCTGTTGTCTGAGTAAACTATTGTGCTAAAGGTAATGTTAATAAGAAAAATACCTATTGTTACAAGACTTTTAAAAAATATATTGTTTTTCATGTGTTTACCATAATTAATATTATCTGTTAAAAATATAGCTTCACTAATATTTTTTGTCAAGAGTCTTTTTTAAAATAGGTGCCTTTATTCCTAAATGAATGTAGATTTTTGTGATTATTTTGCAACAAAATATGCTTTATTGGCGGACTGTATTGATGGGTAATCAGGTCATCTAGGTGCATTATAGTCCGAATAAAACAATTTATTAGTATAAAATTTATGAAGAAACACTTTATATTTAATTAAAGTATTTCTAATTCATAATCATTGCAAATTAGTATGTTACAATCCGATCCGATTTTTAATTGTTATAAGTATCCTTAAATATTAGGTCGGGCATGAAAGACGTAAAGTACATTTCAATTCAAGGCGTTAAAAAAATAAATCACTTAGTCCGTGGTAGTATTTTAATAGTAAGCTGTATAGCCCAACCCTCTTATGCTTCTTTAAGTTTTACTTTTAATTATTTGCCTGCTAACAATGCGACGCTTATTAATGACCCTGTTCAAGGATTTAATGATCCGGTTTTTGGGGTTGCTAGGCAGTCGGCACTAAATAGTGCAGCGAGTATGATTGCGGCTTATTTTGTTAATTACACGGCAAATTTAACTTACGATGTCTACTCCTATAGTGCTAATGACGGTTTTTTAGCTTCCGCAGGTAGTGATCAGTTTTTAGTGCCTGGTACGTTTCAGCCCACTATAGTTCAAGAAAAAATTTTTACTAATGGACTTGATGATGGCAATGGTTTTTCAGCCGATGGCACTATTGATTGGAATTTTTATAATGGCTATAACTGGGGTTTAACGGACAGTTTAAATTCGTCACAATATGATTTTAAGTTTGTGGCCATGCATGAGTTATTACATTCATTTGGTTTTTTATCGGATATAGGCGCTAAGGGTACAGGTTTAGAGGGGTTTACTGCAGGAACACCGGATACTTGGTCTTACTATGATCAGTTTTTAACTGATGCTTCGGGTGCTAGTTTGATAAGTCCTGATGGGCTTTTTGATGCTAGCAAGGTAGCCGCTTTGACCTCCGGCACATTTAATGCACCTGGCGTACTATTTAACGGCTCCAATGCCGTGGCTGCAAATAATGGCCAAGCAATACCGATTTATTCGCCTAGCACTTGGGCAGAAGGAAGTAGCCTTTCGCATTTGGATAGCAATAGCACTGTTACCCATCAATCTATTATGAATCCTGCGGCACATAATTTAGGTCTTGACGTAAGAACTTTAGGAGCGGTTGAAATAGGTATTCTTAAAGATATAGGTTACGTTAATATTGCCGCTGTGCCATTGCCGGCAGATATTTGGTTAATGTTGGGGGGGGTATTAACGTTGTTAGGGCTTAATCGGAAAAAGGTTGGTCCTCTTCAAACCAATGGTAAATAGCGGGTAGCATGACTAACGTTAATAACGTTGAGGTAATCAATCCTCCTATCACTACAATGGCTAAAGGTCTCTGAACTTCTGAACCTGGGCCGGTCGCAAATAAAAACGGTATTAAGCCTAATAAGGCCACAGTTGCTGTCATCATGACGGGTCTAAAGCGTTGGGCGCAACCTTGGCGGATAGCTTCTTGTTGGCTTAGGCCTGTGTTTCTGAGGTTTCTGATGTAAGACACTAACACCACGCCGTTTAATACCGCAATGCCCCATAAGGCAATAAAACCCACCGAAGCGGGTACCGAGAGATATTCGCCCGTAATAAATAACGCAAATACCCCACCAATTGAGGCAAAAGGTAGTACCAATATAATTAAGCTCGCAAAGCGTAATGAATTGAACAGCATAAATAATAAAAAGAAAATAGCGCCAATGGTAATCGGAATAATTACTTTAAGATGCGTTTTAGCGCGCTCCATATTTTGAAATTGCCCACCCCATTCTAAATAATAGGCTTCAGGAAGTTTAACTTGGCTAGCGATAGCTTTTTGTAGTTCAGTTACAAAACTGCCTAAGTCTCGGTCTCGAACATTAATACCTACCACAATTCGACGTTTGCCCATTTCTCGGCTGATTTGAGATGGACCATCACTTAGGGTAATATCCGCTAAGTCACCCAAAGGAACGCTTGCCCCATGAGCAGAGGTTAATAAAATAGCATCAATAGCTTCTACGCTATTACGAAAGCTTTCGGGTAAACGTACAGAGGCAGAAAAGCGCCGTTCACCTTCATAAATTTCGGTGGCTATTTTGCCGCCGATAGCGGTTTCAATCACATCATGTATATCTGCGGCATTAATGCCATGCCTGGCTGTGGCCTGGTGGTTAACAGTGATGGATAAATATTGTTGGCCCGTCAGTCGTTCTACTCGAATATCTTGGGCTCCTTGAATGGAATTTGCCACGCGAGCAATATCATTGGCAGTGGTTTTTAGGGCTTCTAAATTATCACCAAAAACTTTAATAGCTAAGTCAGAGCGCACACCGGTCAGCATTTCATCCACCCGATCAGAAATTGGTTGGGCCATTACAATTTGCGCGCCTGGAAGATGAGTGCTTAATTTCTCTCTAATTTCATCGGCAATTTGATCTTGAGTCCAACCTTCTGGCCATTCATTTCTGGGTTTTAAGCTAATGATAGGGGTTGATTCATTTTGGCTTTGCGAGTCTGCGGGGCTTTCGCCGCGACCAATGTTCGTAACTGCCAGGCTGACGCCTGGAATTGTCATAATTAGGCGCATGGCTTCCATTTCCATGTTAATGCCTTCTTGTAAGGAAATGTTAGGCACCCGATTAATAGCTGGCACGATAGAACCTTCTCTCATTTCTGGAATAAAAGCGCTACCTAAATAGGGTAATAATATAAGTGCACTTGAGATTAATAAAGTGGCCGCCAGCACAACAAGCTTACTTTTTGATAGCGCTAAATCCAGTAGTTTTAAATAAGGCCTTTTCATAAAGGCGATAATCTGAGTGTCATGTTCCCCTGAAGCGTGGCCTTGTAATAAAAATGAACACAATACGGGGGTTAAGGTGAGAGATAGAAATAAAGAGATTAATAATGCAATAGCTATTGTGTATGCGAGGGGAGCAAACATTTTGCCTTCCATGCCTTCTAAGGTCATGAGGGGTAAAAAAACTAACACAATAATACTAACTCCAAAAATTACCGGAGTTGCGACTTCTTGTGCTGCGGCTAAAACCACTTTAACGCGACTAGTGGATTTGCCTTTGCGTAACGTTAAAACACTGAAGGCGTTTTCTACCACCACCACAGAGCCATCGACAATAAGACCTATCGCAATGGCTAAACCCCCTAAGGACATTAAATTGGCTGAAATACCTAGTTGATTCATCACTATAAAAGTGATTAATGGTGTAATGATCAGTGTACAAACCACAATAAGACTAGAGCGGATATCGCCTAGAAATAATACGAGGGTGATAATAACCAGTGCTATACCTTCTAAAAGTACATGGGTCACAGTACCCAGAGCTGAATCTACTAATTCACTGCGATCATAATACGGTACAATTTTTAAGTCTTCGGGTAACATGTTTTTGGCGTTGATTTCATCGACGCGGGTTTTAATGCGGCTCACCACTTCTTTTGCGTTACCTCCGCGCAACATCATTACCACACCGCCTACTGATTCTGTGTAGCCATTTTTAAGTACGGCACCTACCCGTTCTTCTGAGCCGATTTTAACTTCCGCAACATCATGGATATGCACGGGTACTGAATGTTCTTCTTTTAAAACGATATTGCCAATATCGTCTAAATCTCTGATAAGCCCGATGCCTCGAATTAAATATTGTTCTGCATAATGCGGTAATACGCCACCGCCGCTGTTGGCATTATTACGAGTAATAGCGGCTAATACTTCATCAATGCTGATGTGGTAATGAGCCAATCGATCTGGATGAATTAAGATTTGATATTGTTTGTTATATCCGCCTTGAGAGTTAATTTCGGCAACACCAGCAAGGCCTCTGAGTAAGGGGCGTACCACCCAATCTTGGGTTTCGCGTCGGCGCATCAGTTCTTCTATGCTTAAGGCGCGTTGGCCGTCATCACTGCGCTCCAGCGTATATTGGTAAACTTCGCCCAAGCCGGTTGATACGGGGCCTAGAATTGGGTTAATTCCTGCGGGCATTTTATGACTGACTTCTGTTAATCGCTCCATGACTAATTGTCGTGCAAAATACACTTCAGTGTCATCGGTAAAAACTAAGGTTATTAACGATAGGCCGTTTTTATTTAAAGAACGCATCTCTGTTAAGTTGGGTAAGCCTGTCATGGCTATTTCCAAAGGGATGGTAATAAATCGTTCTACTTCTTCTGGTGAGCGGCCACGAGATTCTGTGGCAATTTGCACTTGTACGTTAGTTACATCGGGAAAAGCGTCAACTGATAAGTTTTTGAAGGCGTGTAGGCCAAAAAAAATCATGCAGGCGGCTAATGCCAGCATGAGTACTCGGTTGTTTAAACTGCCTCTGATGAGTGCTTCAATCATAATTATTAATTTGTTTTTTTGCTTTGCAGTTCGTTGTTTAGATGGAATCCACCCTCTATAACTACTTTATCGCCATTTTTTAAACCACTAATAATGGGTCTTACATTGTCATGACGAGGCCCTAATACGACGGGTATAAGTTCAAAATCATTACTCGCTAGGGCTTTAAATACATGCTCAGTATTATTAAGCCTTATCACTGCTGAGTCGGGTATTATGAGTTCTTGTCCGCCTTGTTTACGAATGGTTAAGTTCGCTAGCATATTGGGTTTTAAATTGCGCAGAGGGTTGGGTAGATTCATTCGCACCGTTAAGGTGCGAGTGTTGGGGTTAATCATATCTGCGACATAATTAAGCGTGCCCGATAATTGTGCGTCGGGCAAAGCCGAAATGTTTACTTCTGCAACATCACCTTTATGTGCCCATCTAGATTGCTGTTCGGGAAGTTCTGCTACTATCCAAACATGTGATAAATCGGCTATGGTAAATAAAGCATCAGCCGGCTGGATAACTTGCCCTACTGTCACATTACGCTCCACAATAGTGCCTTGAATGCTTGCCGTGATAGGCAACATAGAATGAATAATTTTATGTTTTGATAATTCACTAAGATCATTATTACTCATGCCTAAAGCGCGTAGGTGGTCGGTGGCAGTGCGAAGATCTATTTGCGCTTCTTCAAGTGCGGCGCTTCTTTCTTGTAAGTTTGCCGTGGCAATTACGCCATTGTCTTGTAAGCGTTGGGCTCTATCAACGATGATTTGTTTTAACTGAGTTTGTGATGCGGTTTTTAAATAGGCCGATTGGGCTTCTGCTAATTCATTACTATTGAGCAAAGCGAGTTGTTCGCCTTTAGTCACTTCTTGGCCTAATAAAGCTTCTGTTTGTATGATGCGGCCCGTGACTGTGGCGCCAATCCGGGCAACATGTTGTTGATCTAAGTCTACGCGCGCAGGTAATCTGAATGATTGTTGTATTTGGCCTTCACCAATAATCATGATTTTAATTTGTTTTGCTAATGCTTCTGGTGCTTTTACATGCGAAGTTGGCGTTGCGACGCTAATGCTAGGTAGCAGTATAGTAAGGCTTAACAATAAAACATTAAAAATGATCATGAACATCGGTACCCAAGGTTTATTATATTTAAGCTATATGCAGGATATATGCCATTTTTGTTAAAATTCTAATGAATGATGAAGTATAACGTATTGGGCTCGCAAGAGTTTAACCATATTACAGGCTAACATATAAGATATTATGACCCTTTAGCAATTTCATGCAAAGTATCGTCTTTATTGGCACTGCTTTTCGAACGGCCAAAGTAGTCATTAAAAATTGATGTCAATATAGAGGAATTCTTAAATTAACATAAATGCAATACATTATTATGGAAATTAGTAATTAACTGATTTTGAAAAACCAGGTCATCTCTTAAAAATATAAAAACTATTGAATTATTTAAAGAAATGTCATGTGTAATGTTAATTATTGAACTGTATTTTTTAAATAATTAATTTTATATTAAAATCAAGAGGTAATTGAAAGTTAGTTTACACTCCGAATGGAGGCTGGGATTTTTTTGGACGTATTTATAGCGCTTATGCCTCGGTTAACAGCTAATAAATCAACTGATTTTTTGGAAAACGCTGGCACTATTATGGCAGTCATAATGGTTAGGATTTATTATCCTGTACCTTGTTAGGTGCAGATTACTACTTTGTTTGGATGAATAAATAGTTTGATAAAATTTTGATAGGGGGTGGTGCTGAACAAGTAAGTGCTTTAATCCGTCAAGTGTTAAAAATGTAAGAGATAAGGATTGTAAGCGGCGTAATTTATAATAAATATGTGATTATGATAATTTTGTGCTGTTTTTTTTCAAAAAGGCTTAACCACTGCCAAAATAATAATGCAGACTAAAAATAATACCGGTACTTCATTCATCCAGCGGTAATACACGTGGCTACGTTGATTACGATCATGCTTGAAGTCCAGTAACCAGATGCCACATAACACATGATAAATCACTAGAATAAACAATAAACCCAGTTTGGCGTGTAACCAACCACTGTGGCTATAAATAGCCCATGCGTAGTCGGTGAGCATCCAAATACCAAAGATAAACGTAATAATCATGCCGGGCGTCATAATGCCGTAGTACAGTTTTCTTTCCATGACTTTAAAACGCTCATTGCTGATTTCATCATCACTCATGGCGTGATAAACAAACAGTCTAGGCAAATAAAATAAGCCTGCAAACCAAGTGACCATAAAAATGAGGTGTAGTGCTTTTAGCCAGAGCATGGGTTATCCTTTAATAAAAGTTTCTATATGGGTTTTAAGTTCGTTTAAATCAAATTTTCCAATTATTTTTAAATCAATAATGCCAGCCGGGTTAACTAAAAAAGTAGTTGGGGTGACTTGTACATTGCTAAAAGCATGAGTTACTTCTGCCTCCAAATCTAAGGCAATTGGGTAGGGAAGTTGTTGTTCTTTCGTAACGGCAATGACATGATTTGGAGGGTCATATGGCATGGCAACAGCAATTATCTCGAGGCCTTTACTGTGGTATTGTTTATAAAGCTCAATAAATACAGGTATTTCTTTAAGGCATTCCGGGCAATCAGATGCCCAAAAGCTGATTAAGACGGGCTTACCTTGCAGTGATTGTAAGGCTATTTTTTCACCCGTTAGTGTAGAAAAGCTGACATTAGGCGCGGACTGAGTGGAGTAATGTTGGTATAGATTTACGGCAATTGCAATGCTTATTGGGATTAATACGGTTGCTAGCATCATGTCTTTAAGACTGATGCCGCGATTTTTACAGGGGTGGATTGATTGTGTTGCCAATTTTTTCATAGTTGTAGCCACTTGGTAATATCGAGATTATAGCAAAGCTGTTAAACTGCAGGCTTTAATTACATGTTGTATTTCGGGAAGTTATGAGTTTTGATGTTATTTGCTTTGATTGTGATAGCACTTTAAGCAGAATAGAAGGGATTGATGAATTAGCGCGTCGAGTGGGGTTGGGCGCAGAGATAGCTAAATTAACTGATGCGGCTATGAATGGCGAGTTTCCTTTGGAGGCAGTTTATGAGCGCCGTTTAGCATTGATTAATCCAGATAAAGACAGTATCGATTGGTTAGCTGAGTTATATATTTCTGAAATAGTTTCAGGTGTTAAAGAAGTCTTTGATACTTTATTAGCGCAAGGTAAGGCAGTTCATATTATCAGTGGTGGTTTACGACCCGCAATATTGCCCTTGGCAGCTTATTTAGGCTTACCTGAGAGCCATGTACATGCCGTAGATGTCTATTTTGATGAAGCCGGAGCCTATGCTGGTTTTGACAAAACTTCACCTTTAGCTAGGACAGGTGGCAAAGCGGAAGTGGTGGCGGGTTTAAAAACAGAGCTGCCCTTGGTAATGATTGGTGATGGCAAAACAGATTTAGAAGCTAAACAAGCCGGGGCTTATGTGATTGGTTTTGGAGGTGTCGTAGATAGGACCATCGTACGTCAGAATTCTGATTTTTATAGTACCGATTCGTCTTTGTTGTTTGTTCTAGAACATATTTAGTAGTTTAAAAGATGATTTAGTCTTCACTGTATTTTCATAAGAATGCCTTTTTTAAGCATTTTAATGCAATTAAAAAGTGCGTTTATCGTACTTAAATCAATTATAGTTATTTGATGAGAATTTTAGGAATTGATCCTGGATCAAGATTAACCGGTTTTGGGATTATAGAAGATTCTCCTTGTGGCTATCGATATGTGGCCAGTGGTAGTATAAAAATAAAAGCCGATTATTTTCCTGATCGGCTTAAACAAATTTTTGACGGATTATTAGAGATAGTTGACAACTATCAGCCGGAACAAATGGCCATTGAGCAGGTCTTTATGCACAAGAATGCTGATTCTGCTTTAAAGTTAGGTCAGGCTCGAGGGGCTGCTATCTGTGCAGTTCAAACGCAAAATATTCCTGTGTTTGAATATGCAGCTCGCCAAGTAAAACAGGCTGTGGTTGGAAAAGGGGCTGCTGATAAAACTCAGGTACAACATATGGTGAAAATTTTGTTAAGCGTACAAGGGGAATTGTCATTAGATGCTAGTGATGCGTTGGCTATTGCTATTTGTCATGGAAATTATCAGCAAACCGCGCGCATGTTAGCCAAACAAGGAATGACGAGATGATAGGTTTTTTACGCGGCAAATTAGTGCATAAATCTCCGCCGTTCTTGATTTTGGATGTTAACGGTGTCGGTTATGAGATAGAAGCACCCATGACGACATTTTATGACTTACCTGCTTTAAATGACGAGATTAAGTTGCATACGCATTTAGTGGTTAGGGAAGATGCTCATATTTTGTTTGGCTTTTCTGCTGAAGCCGAGCGTAGTTTGTTTAGAACCTTAATTAAGGTAAATGGCGTGGGTCCTAAATTAGCCTTAACTATTTTATCTGGACAGAGTGCATTAGAGTTTCACCGCTGTATTCATGACAATGATACTCAAGCCTTAGTGCGCTTGCCAGGCGTAGGTAAAAAAACGGCAGAGCGCTTAGTGATTGAAATGCGCGATAGATTGCCTGAATTGGGTGAATCAACAACAGCGACTTTTAATAGCCTGTCGGGTGAAAGTCCAGTTTCAGCCGCAAATCCAAAACAAGAAGCCGTTAGTGCGCTATGTGCTTTGGGATATAAACCTTTAGACGCTAGTAAGATGGTGCAAAACATTAGTGCTGATGATAAAACTTGTGAAGATATTATTCGTTTAGCCTTACAAGGTGCTGTTAGATGATTGAAAGTGACAGATTAATCAGTGCACGAGGCAATATTGACGAAGAACGCCAAGATCGTGCGATTCGACCTAAAAGGTTGGCGGATTATGTAGGCCAAAAAGAATTGCGCGCCCAGATGGAAATATTTATTCAAGCGGCAACCGCGCGTCAAGAAGCTTTGGATCACGTGCTTATTTTTGGTCCACCCGGATTAGGAAAAACCACATTAGCCAATATCATTGCTGCCGAAATGTGTGTTAAAATTCGCCAAACTTCTGGGCCCGTGTTAGATAAAGCGGGCGATTTAGCGGCGCTTTTAACTAATCTCGAAGCGCACGATGTTTTATTTATAGATGAAATACATCGGTTAAATCCTGCTATTGAAGAAATTCTATATCCCGCCATGGAAGATTATCAGTTGGATATTATGATTGGTGAAGGGCCTGCTGCTCGATCAATCAAATTAGACTTGCCACCGTTTACATTAATTGGAGCAACTACTAGAGCGGGCTTATTAACTTCGCCGTTGCGAGACCGTTTTGGAATTGTGCAACGATTAGAGTTTTATACAATTGATGAGTTAGCGAGTATTGTGTCACGTTCTGCGAGTGTTTTAGGCATTGCAATGGAACAAAATGGTGCTTACGAGATTGCTAGGCGTTCTAGAGGCACGCCTCGGATAGCGAATAGATTATTACGACGGGTGCGTGATTACGCAGAAGTAAAGTGCGATGGTACTATTACTGAAGCAGCAGCTATGCAAGCGCTTGATATGTTAAGAGTTGATAATAATGGTTTTGATGCTTTAGATCGTAAACTATTGCTGACTATGATTGAGAACTTTGATGGTGGTCCCGTTGGTTTAGATACTTTAGCAGCCGCTATTAGTGAAGAGCGAGGCACCATTGAGGACGTTTTAGAACCGTATTTATTGCAACAAGGCTTTATTATGCGCACACCTCGTGGACGCGTTGTAACTAAAAATGCTTATCTACATTTTGGTTTGCCCGCTCCAAAGCAAATTGGTGTATTTGAAGATTTGTTTGAGTAATCAATTTTATGTCAGTTGCAAATCATAAATTTTATTGGCCAGTCCGTGTGTATTATGAGGATACTGATGCGGGTGGCGTCGTTTTTTATGCTAATTATCTTAAGTTTTTTGAGCGTGCCAGAACAGAAATGCTCAGAGCTTCGGGTTTTGAACAAGATGAATTAATTGCCAAAAGCGGTATAATTTTTGCTGTTCGTTCTGTAGAAGTTGATTATTTGCGACCGGCTTTATTCAATGACCAAATTTTGGTGAGTGCCAAAGTGGTACTGGCTAAAAAAGTGAGCGTGACCTTTGAGCAAGTTATTACCCGAAGTGAAGAAGTTTTATGTAAATGCACTGTGCGTATAGCTTGTTTAGATGCCAAATCCTTACGACCTAAAGAAATTCCTGAAAACTTACTAGAGCTGTTAAAGAATGAATACTGATTTATCTATTTTCCATTTAGTCAAAGATGCTAGTTTTGTTGTGCAATTTGTTATGTTTCTGCTGTTCTCAGCGTCATTAGCATCTTGGACATTTATATTTTCTAAGCGTAAAGAGCTCAATCGAGCTGTTGAAATTACTGATGAATTTGAAGAGCAGTTTTGGTCAGGTGTGGCGTTAGCTGATTTATATAGAAAACTATCTGCGAAAGATTTCGAACCAGAGGGTATAGAGAAGATTTTCTTGGCGGGTTACAAAGAGTTTTCGAGAATGCGTCAAGCTGGAAATGTTGAGCCTGGCGTGCAAGTTGAGAGTGCACAAAGAGCAATGCGTATTGAGTTGTCACGTGAGTTAGAACGCTTAGATGAACATTTGTCATTTTTAGCGACGGTGGGATCTATTAGTCCTTATATTGGTCTATTTGGCACAGTATGGGGGATTATGAATTCATTTATGGCCTTAGGGAATGTTAAGCAGGCGACGCTAGCACAGGTTGCTCCGGGTATTGCTGAAGCTTTGATTGCAACTGCGATTGGTTTATTTGCAGCGATTCCTGCTGTTATTGCGTATAACCGTTTTTCTACCCGTTTAGATAGATTGGTAGGCCGATATGAGTTATTTGTTGAAGAATTTGTCGTCTTATTACAAAGACAGGCCCATCAAAAATGAGTGCGCCAATAGGTAGAAAAAATGGGCGTAGACGCCCCATGGGAGAAATCAATGTAGTACCTTACATTGACGTTACCTTGGTGTTATTGATTATCTTTATGGTAACTACACCCATGCTACAAACCGGTGTCGAAGTCGATTTACCTCAAGCAGAATCCAAAATGGTTGAGTCTGAAGGGGATGGAAATACCCCCCCTATTGTGATTTCTATAAAAGAATCAGGTGAGTATTTTATTAAGTCTGATAATGACGATGATACTCCTGTTTTACCTGAGGAGATCAATGCTAAAGTCTCGGCTATTTTATCTAATCAACCTAAAACAAAAGTTTTAATTAATGCGGATAAAGGCGTAAGTTATGGCACTGTTGTGACTGTTATGGCGTCTTTAAAAAATGCGGGTGTTGAAACTGTGGGTTTAATGACTAAGCCTGAAGATAATTAAATTAGATGGAAAAAAAGAATAGATTCACTAAACCTACGTTATTAGCGATTGCGTTACATGTGACGCTTCTAGGTTTATTTGTTTTAAGTGCTTTATATAAACCAACACCAAAAGAAGAGGCATCTGCTGAGATTATTCATGCAACCATGATTGATACGGCAAGCTTGCAAGAAGAGGCTGCCAGTATTAAGGAAGCTGAAGTTGCTAAAGAAAAAGTAGCGACAGATGTAAAGGAATTGGAACAAGAAAAAGCTGATGCTGAAAATCAGTTAAAGGAAGAGGTAGCAAAGCAAGCGAAAGCTGAAGCCGCCAAAGAGGCAAAAGAACAGGCGACTGCGGAAGCTAAAGAACAAGCCGCTGCGGAGGCTAAGGCAGAAGCAGCAAAGCAAGCGAAGATTGAGGCTGCCAAAGAGGCAAAAGAGCAGGCGGCTAAAGAAGCTAAAGAACAAGCGGCTGTAGAAGCTAAGGCAGAAGCAGCAAAGCAAGCTAAAGCAGAGGCTGCTAAAGCGGCGCAAGCAGCTAAAGAACAAGCGGCAACAGAGGCTAAGGCAGAAGCAGCAAAGCAGGCTAAAGCAGAGGCTGCAAAAGCGGCGCAAGCAGCAAAAGAACAAGCGGCAACAGAGGCTAAGGCAGAAGCAGCAAAGCAGGCTAAAGCAGAGGCTGCAAAAGCGGCGCAAGCAGCAAAAGATCAAGCGGCTGCAGAAGCAAAGGCGGAAGCGGCAAAGCAAGCTAAAGTAGAGGCTGCAAAAGCGGCGCAAGCAGCAAAAGAACAAGCGGCTGCAGAAGCAAAGGCGGAAGCCGCTAAACTAGCTAAAGCAGAAGCTGCTGCCAAGGCTAAAGCGGAAGCGGATGCAACTGCCGCAAAAGCGAAAGCCGAGGCTGCGGCAAAGATTAAAGCAGAAGCGGAAGCCGCTGCAGCGGCTAAAGCTAAAGCAGAAGCCGCTGCTGCCGCACAAGCCAAAGCAGCGGCTCAAGCGAGTGAATCTGAAAGGGTGGCGTCGGAAATAAAGAGGAAGGTTGATCGCAGTTGGATTCGACCTGTGGATGCTGCTCAAGGGTTAAAATGTACTATTAGGGTTAAGTTAATGTCTGATGGTACGGTCATTGATGCGGAAGTAATTAAAAGTAGTGGTGATGAGGTGTTTGATAGATCAGCAGAAAATGCAGTTAATAAAGCATCCCCATTACCCGTTCCTGGCGATAAAGACTTATTCGCTAGAGCATTTAGAACGTTTACCTTTACGTTTGATCCTAAATGATTTTAGGCTAAAGCAAGCGGTGTTAAATTTAAAATATTAAGGCTCGGTAATATAAATCAGTCTGGTTTATGATAGTAAAACAAGTAATTGAATAGGGGTGTATGTGATTTTTATTAGAGCGATTTTGTGGGTAGTGGTGCTGGGCCTAAATATTCAAAATAGTTTTGCTGAGTTAAATATTGAAATTACACAAGGCACTGAAAGTGCAACACCTTTGGCTATTGTGCCATTTGGTTCTGATAGTGCTCCGGTAAACGTCAGTGGTGTTGTTAATGCAGATTTAGAGCGTAGTGGTTATTTTAAGATGATGGACGAACGCGCCATGTCAAATCAGCCCAGTACGGCATCTGCTATTAACTTTAAAGAATGGCAGGGGCTTGGTCAAAACTATATGGTTATTGGTCAAGTGGTGAGTGCTGGCCCTGGTCAATACAATGTTCAGTTCCAATTGTTTGATGTTTATAAAAGTGGCCAGATTCTAGGTTACAAAATGTCGTCGTCGGGAGCTGATTTACGTAAGACCGCTCATTATATTAGTGATCTTATTTTTGAAAAATTAACCGGTAAAAAAGGTGTTTTTGGCGGTCGTATCGCTTATGTTACTACCAACAGTCAAAGAGTTCATCAAGTTCAAATTGCGGATGCAGATGGTTATAACCCTTTAACAGTTGCTTCTTCTATAGAACCTTTAATGTCTCCTGCTTGGTCTCCTGATGGTAAGAAATTAGCTTATGTATCTTTTGAAAGAAAAACAGCGGCGATTTATATCCAAACGTTAGCTTCAGGTGAGAGGGTTAAAGTAGCTGAGTTCCCCGGTATTAATGGTGCTCCCGCGTGGTCTCCTGATGGGACTAGATTAGCTTTAACTTTGTCGAAAGATGGTAGTCCCGATATTTATGTATTAAATTTATCTTCTCGAGCATTAACAAAGTTAAGCAAGAGTATGGCGATAGATACAGAGCCAAGTTGGTCTCCTGATGGCAGTAGCATAGTATTTACTTCTAATAGAGGTGGAAATCCGCAAATTTATGTTGTTTCCAGTCAAGGTGGTCAAGAAAAAAGACTCACTTTCTCAGGGGGTTATAATGCGAGTGCGAGTTTTTCAGCTGATGGACGAAGCTTAGTAATGGTTCAAGGTAGCGGAAATAATTATCGTATTGCTGTAATGGATATGGGAACTCATGCAGTCAATGTTTTAACTTCTGGGCCTTCTGATGAATCTCCAAGTTTTGCACCTAATGGTAGTATGATTTTGTATGCTGCTAAAAAAGGTAGTGTAGGATTCTTATCGGCTGTGTCATTAGATGGTAAAATGCAGCAGAAGATTGTTTTTAACAGTGGTGAGGTTCGTGAACCTTCATGGGCTCCTTAGGTTTTTTAACTAAGCTGCGCGTATTTTTAAAGTTTGCACTTATATATTAGGAAATAAAGATGAAATTAAATAAAACATTATTGGCTTTTGCTATCAGTGCAGTTTTTCTAACTGCGTGTACTGATGATGAAAAAGATGCGAGTTTAACTGATGGTAGTCAAAATTCAGCAAGTGGAATAAACGATGCATCGACTAATGGACTAGGAAACGGTTCTGGGATTAATGGTTCTGGATTATCTGGTAATGGTGATTATGCAAGTACATTAGGTCCTGAATTTAATGATCCTAACAACCCATTATCAAAACGTACTATTTATTTTATGTTAGACAGTTCTGAGGTTATGCCTGATTTTATTCCTGTTATTAATGCGCATGCACAATACTTGGTTGCAAATCCAACTCAAAAAATTACCCTTGAAGGTAATACAGATGAGCGTGGCGCGCCTGAATACAATATTGCTTTAGGTGAACAAAGAGCTAAATCAGTAGCAAGTATGATGAAAATTCAGGGTGTATCTGAAAGCCAAGTTAATGTTGTAAGTTATGGTGAAGAAAAGCCAGCGGCTTTTGGTAATGATGAGTCTGCATGGGAAAAAAATCGTCGTACAGAAATCGTATATTTACCTAAATAATACTGTTAAATGAAAAAAACTACCCTTATTTTTTTACTGTCTGCTTGTGCAACTGCACAAGCAGAATTGCCAACTGTTATTGATAACTCATCTTATCCTGCAAGCTCAGAAGTTCCAGTTAACTCGGTGAATACTGCGTCATCAAGTGCAATGTATGAGTTGATGGCTCGGTTAGAGCAAATGCAAACGGAAGTGCAACAATTGACTGGAAAGGTAGATGAACAAGCCTTTCTAATTGAGGAGCTAAAAAAGCGTCAATCTAAATTGTATTCGGATTTTGATGAGCGTTTGCAAAGTATTGAAAATAAGGGTGGGGCCGTTTCTGGGGCAGCGCCTGAGGCACCTGTTTCTGCTCAAGTCCCTTCAGAAGCGGTTCCCGCTCCTGTAATTGAGCTAACAACCAAGCCAGCATCTAATACGGAGTCATCGACTGTAGAAAATGGTTCTGTAACATCAGGTAAGATGCCTTCTGCTGAAGTTTCTGGTCCGGAGAAACAGGATTATGCTACAGCATATAACGAGCTTAGGACTGGGCATACTCTTCAATCAATTGAGTTATTTAAAGTATTTTTGACAAAATATCCAACTAGTTTATATGCCAATAACGCTCAATATTGGTTGGCAGAGGCTTATCGAGTTCAAAAAGATAATACGGCCTCTTATCAAGCGTTTACGGATGTCTTAGAAAAATACCCTAGTGGTGCAAAAGTGCCTGATGCTTTACTAAGGTTAGGTATGATAGAGATGGAAAGAAATAATTCGGCAAAGGCGCGAGAGTATTTGACGCGTATTGCTAATGAGTTTTCTAAATCACAAGTTGCACCGATTGCGGCAAAAAAACTACTTAAATTGGATGAACTTAAAAATTGATAGTGAGCTCTCTTAGAATCACTGAGATTTTTTATTCACTGCAAGGGGAATCAAATACCGTAGGTATTCCTACCGTATTTATTAGATTAACTGGTTGTCCATTGCGCTGTAGTTATTGTGATACCGCTTATGCCTTTACGGGTGGGGAAAAAGTGGCTATTACAGATATCATTATTCAAGCAAAACAATACGGCACAAATTATGTCACCGTAACGGGTGGTGAACCCTTGGCGCAAGTTGGTTGTATTGAGCTAATAAAACAGCTGATTGATAATGGTTTTGTTGTCTCTTTAGAAACTAGTGGTGCTCTTGATGTTTCAAAAGTAGACTTTCGTGCGGTTAAGGTTTTGGATTTTAAAACGCCTAGCTCTGGTGAGTTAAGTAAAAATCTTTATCAAAATATTGATTTTATTTCATCCAAAGATCAAATTAAATTCGTTATTGGTAATGATGAAGATTACGAATGGTCAAAAGAACTTGTGGTAAAGCATGAGTTGACTGAGCGTTGTGAGGTCTTATTTTCACCCGTAATGGGTTTACAAAATCCAACTGAACTAGCTGAGAAAATTCTGCGGGATAAGTTGCAAGTTCGATTTCAAATTCAATTACATAAGTTGCTTTGGGATAATGCCCAAGGTAAGTAAGTTACATGCAAAAAAAAGCCATTATTCTTTTATCGGGTGGATTAGATTCTATTACTGTGTTGGCGCTAGCTAAACAGCAGGGCTATGAGTGTTATGCCTTAAGCTTTGACTATGGGCAACGTCATAATGCTGAATTAGTGGCTGCTAGTCAGATAGCAAAGCATTATGAAGTTAAAGATCATAAAATAATTAAATTAGGCTTAGGCGCCATCGGTGGATCCGCTTTAACAGACGAGCATATTGAGGTACCCAATACTCCGCAAGTTGGTATTCCGGTGACTTATGTACCAGCTAGAAATACTATATTTTTATCATTTGCATTAGGTTGGGCTGAAGTAGTAGAAGCTCATGAAATCTTTATTGGTGTTAATGCTGTAGATTATTCTGGATATCCTGATTGTAGGCCAGAGTTTATTAGTGCGTTTCAAAATTTAGCAAATTTAGCAACGAAAGCGGGTGTAGAGGGTGAGCATGTTAAAATTCACACACCGTTGATTGATTTAAGTAAAGCAGAAATTATAAAGCTGGGTTTAACTTTAAGTGTAGATTACAGAATGACTGTTTCTTGTTATTCCGCTGATGTACATGGGCACGCTTGTGGATTATGTGATGCCTGTCGATTAAGAAAGGCTGGTTTTGATGATGCAGGAGCACTTGATCCAACACGGTATCAATAATTAAGAAAAATCACTTGCAAAATCCTATGTTTTCACTATAATAGTCAATCTTTGTTGGGTCGTTAGCTCAGCCGGTAGAGCACCGCACTTTTAATGCGATGGTCGCGCGTTCGAATCGCGCACGACCCACCACCAAAGATAAAATTAACCAGTTAGGATTTATCCAGCTGGTTTTTTTATGCCTAAAATTAATTTCAGAAATATCAGTTAACTTCGATATTTGATAGTCATTATTGCGCCATTGTTAATGCAGGAAATAATGCCGCTAAGCCTTTAGTAATAAACTCCACTGAAATCGCCGTTAGCAGTAAGCCCATTACACGAGTTAGGACATTTATGCCTGTGCTACCCATAAAGCTAGCAATTTTGGGCGCTATCCACATAGCTATCAATACAATGCTTGAAACAGTAAATATTACCGTGCTCACTGTCAGAAAGTGTGACCAAGAATTTTCCATGTGGGCAAAAACAATGGTGGAACTTATTGCGCCAGGGCCACTTAGTAGTGGAATAGCCAAGGGTACTACACCAATCGATTCTTTAGTATAAGATTCAGCTACTTCTTCAGGTGTGTGTTTTGAACGATCAGGTAGTACATGGAGCATAGAAATTCCCATTAACATGAGTAAAATACCGCCCGCCACTCTAAAGGCTGGTAAGCTAATGCTAAAGAAAGTTAAAATGGGTTCGCCTGCTATTAACGCGATATGTAATACCACGCACACCGAACATGCGCAAATGAAGGCTATGCGTTGTTTATCTTTAACAGATCTAGAGTCAGTTAAAGCCATAAATGTAGGGATAGCCCCAATAGGGTTTACTACAGAAATTAAACCGGCTAATAATTGTAAATATTCATTCCAATGCAGCATTTAACTCATCTTCTAGAGGTGCTGGGATTTATCAGCAATAGTTTGGATGCTCTCATCATACTTTAAATGACTAAAAGTCGTCATAAAATCCTTATAGGCAAAAGGTATAATACTTAAAATAATTTGGGAGATTTGATTATGGCTTTAGTGTCATTGAGACAGATATTGGATTATGCAGCAGAACATCGCTTTGCCATTCCGGCTTTTAATATTAGCAATATGGAACAGGTGCAAGCTATTATGCAAGCGGCTGATGCGTGTGATAGTCCTGTTATTATGCAAGGTTCTGCTGGTGCAAATCGATATGCGGGAGAGGTGTTTTTAAGACATTTGATTTTGGCTGCAGTTGAGCAATATCCACATATCCCAGTGGTTATGCATAGAGATCATGGGCCAAACCTTGATATTTGTGCACAAGCTATACAGTCAGGTTTTAGTTCTGTGATGATGGATGGTTCATTGTTAGAGGATATGAAAACCCCAGCTAGCTTTGAATATAATGTTGAGGTGACACGTGAAGTCGTTAAAATGGCGCATGCCTGTGGCGTGTCGGTTGAGGGAGAAATAGGTTGTCTGGGTGCTTTAGAGCATTTTAATGTGGTTGATTTAAATCATAAACAATTATTAACAGATCCTGATGAAGCGGTTGAGTTCGTTAAACAAACTCAAGTTGATGCTTTGGCTGTAGCAATAGGTACAAGTCACGGTGCTTACAAGTTTAGTAAGCCACCTACGGGAGAGGTGTTAGTGATAAGTCGCTTAAAAACGTTACAAGAACGTTTGCCTAATACACATTTTGTTATGCACGGGTCAAGCTCAATACCTCAGGATTGGTTAAAAGTAATTAATGATAATGGCGGTTCTATTCCAGAAACTTATGGCGTGCCAGTTTCAGAAATTGTTGAAGGTATCAAATATGGCGTGCGAAAAGTTAATATTGATACTGATTTACGTCTGGCTTCTATCGGAGCTATTCGGCAATTTATAGATTTATCAGATAATGTTTCAGAACTAGATGCGCGTAAGATATATAGCGCAGCTCGAGATGCTATGCAAATATTATGTCAGTCTCGATATGAAGCCTTTGGTTCAGCTGGTCATGCTAGTAAAATTAGAGCATTATCTTTGAATCAAATGGTCAGGTTTTATCAAATAAGACATTAAATGTTAGTTTTAAAAGTGTGCGAGTTGAGCTCTTATTATAATTGTCGCTTTATTTTGGTGCATAATTTTGTATGGCCTAACGATTGAATAGTTTTCTTACATAAATATGTTCTAAAGTGGTTTCATGGTTCAGTGGGTTAGCCATTTTTTTATTTGATGAAAATAGCTTTTTTGGCTCGTAATTTGCATTGTTAGTGATATGTTCAACAGAATAAATTAGGTGCTATGAATTCTTTAATTTACCCAATCCAAGGTGACAAATATAACTCTGCTTGGTTTAATGAATATTTGATCAAATTGTTAGAAGATCGTGACCGTATCGGATTAACGGATATGATTCGGCAAGTAGATGCCTTAATCATTAATGTGGAACCCGGTTGTTCTGTTAGTTATGTAGGTGAGTTGGCGTTAATGACGCCTTATAATTACTTGGTCACTTTAGAGTCAGAAACGTATTCCACTCATATACTTAGAATTGATATGAATGTGCCTGATATCTTAGTACGTGAGGTCCGTAATCCTGATTATCATGGCATCTTTAGAAGTTTAAATGAGGTTTATCCTATAGGCGCTTTTAAGCCAAATGCACGTTATATGGGGGAGATTTTTCGGGTCACAAATATGCATGATGTGGTTGAGATTCAAAAGTCACGAGAGATTCGATTCTTTAGTCCCGATCAGCTGCAGGATTTAGAGTTGCCGGCTAACATGGCTATCGTTAAACCATCACCTTATACCCATAACATTGTCGGTTATTGGGAAAGACCAGAGCAAAATATTCGCGTCTATGATTTGGGTGTGAGTGTCATTAGGGATGATGTTAATCAGGCTTATATTAATGCCAAAAACATCCAAAAGAATTTAAGTATCGAAAATTTAATTCTGCCAATCGATCATTTGGCAACGCGTGTCTACAGTCAAAATCGAGAAGTAGCTATTCTTGAGTATTTAACCCTTTCTAGTTATTACTATTGGGGATCTTATGATATTCATGATCAAAATTCATCGACTAATGTGACTAAAAGTATTCATTTTAAAGATGAAAGAAATAGTCCGGCTAAAGTATTTACCGCGGCTAACAATCCTTATTTCTTAAATCATATTGTTGGGCTGCCTTCACCCACAGAAAACTTTGTGCGTAATTATGGTCCTAGATTACATCATGTGGCTTTAATTGTGGCCGATGGAGAAACTCATGGCATTGCTAATATTGATTATGTGGTGGATGTAATCCGTGCAAATGGTAAAGATTTCTTGCTAGATGTTATTGGTTCTAAAGATGAAGGTTTAAAGCAGATTTTTTCCAGTGCCTCTGAGCATTCTTCGTTAATTGTTGAGTATGTCCAGCGGTTTGGGGATTTTGATGGTTTCTTTACTAAAAAGAATGTGGCGGGGTTAACGGCTGCAGCTGGTGTAGAGGAGAATTTAAAATTGATGCAGGCAGAAGCGGCGCGTTAATAAGTATCAAATTGTAGTTTAATATTCAACTAGCTGGGAAGCCATACGACCTTGTGTGGCTTCCCAATCTCTTAACTAGATTAATTCCAGCCAATTCGCATAATTTCTGTAAAATACCAGTGTCAGTCATACTGATGTGCTAGGTTTGTATGTAATTATGCTCCGTTCTAAATAATTTTAAGGAATTGCTGTGGCTGAAGTATTAGGTGGGCTTGGACTGTTTTGGATTATTTTTTTAGTTGCCTTAGGAGTGTTATGGTTCTTATTGCCTTTTGCTGTTTTTGGCATTAAAGGCCGTCTGGATGCACAAATTGCCGAGCAAGAAAAGACTAATGAATTGTTGATTAAACTGATTGAATCAAATAATGGGTTGCATAAATAACCATGTCTAAACCTAACAAAACAGACATTTTATGGTTGCCCGAAGTAGAAGCGCATGATTATCCGGCAGCAGCGTCCTATTTAAGTATTATTTATAAACCTGAAAAAGTAACCTTGATTGTTGAGGTGCTTAAGGCTGCAAGCATTGTGCAGTTTAAAGCCAAAGATATTTTTCGCGCTTCTCAATTATCTTTATTAGGCGTCAGTAACTCGCATGTACAGAAAGATTGTAAAAAAATTGACAAGGGGATTGCATTGTCCCCCTTGTTATTAGTTAGGGATGAGCTGAACGGTCGCGTCATTATTGCCGATGGCTATCATCGATTATGTGCGATTTACGAGTTTGATGAAGATGCAATGATTAGCTGCAAAATTGTTTAAACGTTTGTTGTTAGTTGATGTGGTCGCGGGTTTATCCGTGGCCTTTATCTTATTACCTGAAGCCGTTGCCTATGCGGCTATTGCGCATTTGACGATACAATCGGCGCTTACCGCCGCTTTGATAGGTTTAGGGGTGTATGCCTTATTGGGCGATAGTCCCTATGCGATAGTTGCTCCCACTTCGTCAGCCGCCGCCCTTTTAGCCGCTGTGGTATTGTCTATGCGTCCAACTGATGCAGAAGCCATTATCAGTTTAGGTTCCGCTTTAGTGATTTTAACCGGCTTGGGTTTATTGATTTTCTCAAAAGCAAAACTAGGTCGGCTCTCTGCTTTTGTTTCTCGGCCTGTGTTACATGGTTTTTCGTTTGCTTTAGCTATTACCATTATCAGTAAGCAATTGCCGATTTTGCTGGGTGTTTCAGTGCAAGCGCCTAATATTTATAAATTGTATAGTGAGTTGATTCTAAAGTGGCATGAGATATCACTTTGGAGTTCACTATTCGGGGTGTCGGCACTATTTATATTAATACTATTAAAACGCTGGCGTAATTTACCCAGTGCATTTATCGTGCTGGTTTTAGGTATTGTTGTGAGTCATAGTATTAATTTAGCAGCGTATCATATCGAAACAGTCGGTACAGTGCGAATACAATTACCAACTCTAAATATTCCACAACTGCCCATGGAAAAGTGGTTGCAACTGGCTGAATTAGCTTGTGGTTTAATGGTGATTATAGTTGCGGAGTCATGGGGGAGTATTAGAAGTTTAGCGTTAATTCATGGCGGTAAAGTAGATTCTAATAGAGAACTATTGGCTTTAGGGGTGGCAAATGTAGGGTCAGGATTATTGCAGGGTATGCCCGTTGGTGCAGGTTTTTCAGTTAGTTCTGCAAATGAAGATGCTGGGGCAAAAACTAAATTTGCCGGATTGATAGCTGCAGGCGTGTTGTTGATAATGGCTGTTTTTGGCCAAGAATGGATTGCTTTAATTCCTCAGCCCATTGTAGCAGCTGCAGTTATTAATGCTTTGGCTCATGCTTTAAATCCAAAGGCATTGTTGGCTTTATGGCAGATGAATAGAGATCAGTATTTAGCGATAGCCGCTATTATTGCCGTGTTGGCTTTTGGGGTTTTGCATGGAATGTTAATCTCAATAGGTTTATCGTTAGTGGGTGCTATTCGGTCTTTTAGTCAACCCATCGTGCGAGAATTAGCGGAGTTGGGTACTTCAAGAGATTATGTGGATAGAGAAAATCATCCTAAGGCCTTGCCTCGTGACAATATATTAATTCTGCGACCAGAAGAGCCGTTGTTTTTTGCTAGTGTTGAAGGTATTTTGGCAGAAATTGAAATGCGTTTAAAAGCGAGGCCAGAAGTGCAGATTTTAATAATAAGTCTTGAACACAGTGCTGATTTTGATAGCACTTCCGCTGAGTGTTTAATTGAATACGCGGCGCATTTGGATAGACATGATATTGTTTTATTATTGGCCAGAGTTAAAGATCCAATACGTGACTTGTTGTTAAAGCAAGTGTTAGTGAAATTTCAGCATAAATTATTTTGGAGTGTCGCGGATGCTGTTATTTACGCACAAAAAATAAAGTAGAACTAATGTTCTTATTTTAGGTCTTTTGATTCTGTTAAAAAATAGCGAAGAAACTAAAATGTTTAATTAGTACTTATTTGTACTAAGTCTAGTCGGGTAATGTTTTTATAAAAGGAGTGAAAGTAAAATGAGAAAGATGTTGGTTTTGATGTCAATATTTCTGGTTTCTTGTGGTAGTTACCCCAGTCGAGGTAATTATTCTGGCAATAATCGTTATTTAACCACCCCTTATTATGATAGGTATGGTTATGGTGCTGTTTATAAAGGCAGTTATCGAGATAATGACGATTTTCGACGGGAGGGTCACGGGGAAAATCGTGGTCGAGAAAGATATCGTGATGAGGGGAGGTATGGTGGTTATCATCGATAAAATATTAAAGCTAATTTAATCGTTCCTATCTCCATATTTATTTATGACTTCAACTTAGCTGGCAAATTAATATGATTTGTTAGTTTTCTCTCCACGTTGTTTTCTTAGTGGCAAGCAATGCGGTATTTCGTTAGGGGTTTAATATTATTTAGAACGGAAATAATCTATTTTTGAGTCTATTTGTATTGAATATAAAAAACTACTTTAGGTCGTCTATTTTGTGTTTTTAAGTCTAATAAAATAAAAAAGTATTTTATATTTTTTTTTATTT
>CAJADF010000131.1 GCA_903938485.1 uncultured Methylococcaceae bacterium | reverse complement strand
TTGCTAGGTTAGGACCGGAATAATCTCAGTTACCAGAAACGGTCAGGCATAAAAAAGGCCCCTATGAGATAGGAGCCTTTAGAATTCATGGTGCCCAGGGGCGGAATCGAACCGTCGACACGAGGATTTTCAGTCCTCTGCTCTACCGACTGAGCTACCTGGGCTTTTTGATTTTTATTATTTAATTTTGTAGATGGTGCCCAGGGGCGGAATCGAACCGTCGACACGAGGATTTTCAGTCCTCTGCTCTACCGACTGAGCTACCTGGGCTAAACTACAAAAGAGGGTTATTAGACTTGATAAACCGTCGCTAGTCAAGAGCTAATGTAAGTTTAGCCATTAAATTGTATTTGCCGAGCAGTTAGTAAGTCGATTGGCAGAACGGTCAATAAAGTATGCTAAGATTTGGTCTTACAATCATTGCAGAGGGGGCTAACATGAAGGCGGATATCGGTTTAATTGGTCTGGCAGTAATGGGACAAAATTTGGTGTTAAATATGAATGATCACGGTTTTAAAGTGGCTGTTTATAACCGAACTACCAGCGTTGTAGATGAGTTTTTAGAAGGGCCGGCTAAAGATACCTTGGTGGTGGGTACACACGCTTTAGAAACGTTAGTGGATAGTTTAAGTAGTCCGCGTATCGTTATGTTAATGGTTAAGGCCGGTGAGGTTGTTGATCAGTACATTGATAAGTTAGTGCCTCTGTTAGCGCCTGGCGACATTATTGTCGATGGGGGTAATTCTTTATTTACGGATACTAATCGCCGTACAGCCAGTCTTAAAGCTCAACACATTAGTTATATCGGCACCGGTGTTTCCGGTGGTGAAGAGGGCGCTCGCCATGGTCCGTCTATTATGCCCGGTGGCGATAAAGCGGCATGGCCCACGGTTAAACCCATCTTTCAGGCGATTAGTGCGCAAGTAGACGGTGATCCTTGTTGTGAGTGGGTGGGTGACAATGGCGCGGGGCATTATGTAAAGATGGTGCATAACGGGATTGAATACGGTGATATGCAATTAATCTGCGAGGCGTATCAGTTATTGTCAGAGGGCTTAGACTTAAGTGCTGATGAAATGCACACTATATTTACCGATTGGAATAAGGGGGAGTTAAGTTCTTATCTGATTGAGATTACGTCCAATATTTTGGCCTATAAAGATACGGATGGCTTGCCTTTGGTTGATAAAATTTTAGACACAGCAGGGCAAAAAGGTACGGGTAAATGGACGGGCATTAATGCCTTGGACTTAGGTATTCCGTTAACTTTAATTGGTGAGTCTGTTTTTGCACGCTGTTTATCAGCCCAAAAATCAGAACGCGTTAAAGCGGCCCAGATTTTACCTAAGCAGGTACCTAGTTTTTCGGGTGATAAATTGATCATGATTAATGCCATTCGTGATGCTTTATATGCCGCCAAGATTATTTCTTATGCACAGGGTTTTAGGTTAATGCGTGAGGCGTCTAAAGAATATAACTTGTCCCTCAATTACGGTGAGATTGCCTTAATGTGGCGGGGCGGTTGTATTATCCGTAGTCAGTTTTTAAATGACATTAAGCAAGCTTATGTGGCTAATCCTGATTTAGAGAATTTGTTATTAGCTGATTTCTTTATTGATGCTATGAAGAGGGCAGATGCGGGTTGGCGTAAAGCAGTGGTAATGGGCATAGAGTTAGGTATCCCTACACCGGCGTTTTCTTCGGCGTTGGCTTATTATGATGGTTATAGAACCGAACGTTTACCCGCTAATTTATTACAAGCGCAACGCGATTATTTTGGTGCTCATACCTATGAACGTACGGATAAGCCGAGAGGCGAGTTTTTTCATACGGATTGGACAGGGCACGGTGGTAAAACGGCCTCTACAACATACACGGTGTAAGGAGAAACTATGAATGCTGAGCCTTGTACGTATGTGATTTTTGGTGCGACGGGTAATTTGTCGCGTATTAAATTAATGCCGGCGCTCTATCATTTAGAGTGCGCTAAGCGTTTGCCAGAAGGCACTAAGATTTTAGCCGTGGGCCGAAGACCCTGGGATCAGCAAAAGTGGTTGGCTGAAGTCAGGGACATGATTGTTTCTAAAGTAAAGGCGGATTTTGATGAGGCCGTGTTTCAGCGTTTTAGTGAGCGTTTGTATTACCACATGGGTGATATAGGCCAAGTAGCGTGTTACGCTGAGTTGGCTACCTTATTAAATGATAAAGCTAACTTTTCTCGTAATATGGCGTTTTATTTGTCTATTAGTCCTGCTGACTTTGGCACGGTGATGGAGCGATTAAGTAATAATCAGTTGTTTGATGAGGATGAAGGTTGGCGCCGCGTTATTATTGAAAAACCATTTGGCTATGATTTGGACAGTGCACAGGCCTTGCAAAAGCGTATTAGTCGCTATTTGACCGAAGAGCAAATTTACCGTATTGATCATTATTTGGGTAAAGGCATGGTGCAAAATGTCTTAGTGTTCCGTTTTGCTAATGTCATGCTAGAGCCGTTGTGGAATCGTAATTATATTGATCATATTCAAATTACCCATTCAGAAGAGTTGGGTATTGAGGGTAGAGGAGATTACTATAATTCTGCAGGTGCTTTAAGAGATATGTTGCAGAGTCATTTGTTACAATTACTTACATTAGTGACGATGGAACCCCCTGCAACAATGGATGCGGAGTCTTTACGCGATGAAAAAGTAAAGGTTTTAAAGTCTATTAGACCTATTCCTAAAGAGGCGGTGCACAGCCATGCGTTTAGGGCGCAATATGCGCAGGGCCATATTAAAGGCGAAAAGGTGAAGAGTTATCTGCAGGAAGATAATATTCCAGAAAATAGTATCACTGAAACTTATGCGTCCATGAAGTTGTATATAGATAACTGGCGTTGGCGGGGGGTGCCAATTTATATGCGTACGGGTAAGCGTTTGGCGAAGGCACAATCGACTATTTCGATTTGTTTTAGACATCCGCCTTTACAGTTTTTTCGGGGTACTGATGTACATTGTATGAATCCTAATTGGATTTTAATGGGTATTCAACCAGAAGAGTGTATTCGTATTGAGATGACGGTAAAAGAACCGGGTCTTGAGATGAGTACGCGTACCAGTAGTTTGGATGCCAGTTTTAGGAATCAAGATGAAAAAGCCATTGATGCCTATGAAGATTTGTTATTAGATGTTTTAAAGGGTGATCGATCCTTGTTTTTAAGGTTTGATGAGGTAGAGCACGCTTGGCGTATTGTGGATCCCATTTTGCAAACATGGGCTAATGAGCGTGACTATATTGTGACCTATCCAGCAGGTTCTTGGGGGCCAGAGGATAGTCGATTATTTGAAAAAAGCGCCCAGTCGTGGCGGAGTTCTTTAACACCGGAGTGTAAATAAATGCAGGAAAACAGTCGTTGGCATATTTTAGCAACCGCAGATCAGGTTGCGACGGCCACTTTTGAACAGATACTTAAAGCTGCAGATCAAGCTATTGCAGAGCAGGGGCTTTTTAAAATAGTCTTAGCGGGTGGTAGTACCCCAGAAAAGGTTTATCGCTTATTAGCTAAGGCAGATTTAGAATGGTCTAAATGGTGGGTGTATTACGGAGATGAACGTTGTTTGCCGGTTGATCATGCAGATAGAAACAGTGTGATGGCAGAGCACAGTTTTTTGCAATCGGTTGCTATTCCGGCTGAACAGGTTTTTACTATTCCGGCGGAGTTAGGTCCTGATTTGGGTGCTAAAGCTTATGCAGAGGTCGTAGAAAAAGCCATACCTTTTGATATGGTATTGTTAGGTATGGGTGAAGATGGTCATACGGCAAGTTTGTTTCCTGGACATGTGCATGATTTAGAACAATTAACGCATGCAGTTTATAATTCCCCTAAACCACCGCCAGAGCGAGTTTCTATTAGCGCTAAAGCCTTAAGTGATACCAAAGAGCTGCTTTTTTTAATTACCGGCGCAAACAAACAAGAGGCGGTTAAAGCATGGCGAGCGGGTGCTGATTTACCAGTAGCGACTATTATTCCGCAGAACTCGGTTGATATTTATATCGATGCAGATGCGGATAACAACGGTCTTTAAAGTAGTTATTTAAATGCAAAGTATTATTGTTGGACAGCCCAGCGACTTAACGGTTGACTGGGCTCAGTGTGTTGTTAATCAGCACGATTCATCTATTGTGGTGTCAAAAGTTGCTGTGGTGTCTGTTGATATTGGCACCACAACACGGATTCGTATTAACGTTGAGCATGACGCGCCTCATTTAATTCCTAATCAGTGGTTTGTAAAACTCCCCTCTTTATCTTGGCAAGCAAAGTTAATTACCGCGTTGCCACGCTTATTACACACTGAAGTGCGATTTTATAGTGAGGTAGCAAGACCTGAAGCTTTGTCGATACCTGAGCTTTTAGCGGGGCAAAGTCAGTTGGGTAAAGGTGCTGTATTGGTGTTGACAGACTTAACAAGTGTTAATGCTGTGCCCGGAAATCCGCGTGATGCCTTGTCTTTAGATCAAGCAAAAGAAGTGATTAAACAGTTGGCACATTTTCATGCGCATTACTGGGATAAGCCAGATTATAAGCAGCAGTATCGTTGGTTAGCGGGGCCGGTGCGACGTGTTGAAGATTTTTTAGGTAGTCTACTAGCGGCACCGTTAATGAAGCGTGGTCTTAAAAAAGCGGCCGAGTTGGTGCCAGAAAGTTTGCATGAACATGCGCTTTACTATGCGCAACATAGAAGTAAAGCGATGCGGTTTTTGATGGGTGGGACTCAAACGATGGTGCATCATGATTGTCATCCGGGTAACCTATTTTGGGAACAATCCAAACCTGGGTTGTTAGATTGGCAATTGGTGCGATTTGGTGAAGGTATTAGTGATATTGCTTATTTTTTAGCAACATCTTTACAGCCTGAATTAAGAAGGTCACATGAAAGAGCGTTAGTGAATTTATATACGGATTGTTTGCAAAAAGAGGGAGTTACGGGGTTGGATGCAGAGCAGCTTTTTGAAAGATATCGTACGCATTTAGTTTATCCCTTTGAGGCAATGCTTGTTACGTTAGCTATTGGTGGCATGATGCATTTGGAAAGCAATCAAGAGCTTATTCGTCGAACGGTAGCTGCCGTGGCTGATTTGGACGCCTTTTCTGCGCTAAATCAACAATATTTGTAATACAATAGTTCGGTTTAAAAATAGCATTTAATAATTATAATAAAAGGGGTAATGGTTTATGTGTTGGAGTGGAGAGGCGTCTGGTGTTTTAGCTGTTGTAGGCTTAGGTACTGCAGCTTATGTGGCGATTAAACAAGGTGAATCTAAAGAGCTTTGGATTCCGTTAACGTATTTTGCTTTAATGGAGTTATTGCAGGCGGCAACTTATGTTTATATTGATTTATGTGATAATCCCAATAATCAGATATTAACCTTGCTGGGCTATTTGCATGTAGCGTTTCAACCTTTCTTTGTGAATATGGTCGCGATGTACTTTATTCCTAACAGTGTTAAATTAAAAATTCGTACCACGGTTTATACTTTGTGTGGCATTGGTACCTTGGTGATGTTAATCAAAATGTATCCTTTTGCTTGGGCGGGTACTTGTCATGTGGGTATCGAAGGTTTCTGTGGACCTAATGTCTGCTCTACTTCTGGTGCTTGGCATATCGCTTGGCAAATGCCTTTAAACGGTTTGATGTCTGATCCGGTTAAATGGTTGTTTGGCTTTAGTTGGGGTTTGCATGCCTTTACGTACATCATGGTATCTTTCTGTTTACCGTTGGTTTATGGTTCTTGGCGTTTTGTCGGCTTCCATTATTTGATTGGACCGTTCATTTCAGATATCACAACTTCTGACCCTAATGAATATGCCGCCGTGTGGTGCTTATTTTCTATTGCTTTATGTGTTTCTGTGATTAAGACACCGATTAGAAAATATTTACACGTAAAAAAATGGCCTTTTTATAAAACAGAAGTGGGTGACGAGTTATAATTGATTCAAGATACAGATTAACTTGGGTGGAAATGTTGGCATGGCAATGTATCGTAAACTTTTATTAAGCTTTTTAATGTTTAGTGCTTTGGTGCTTGAAACTTATAGTGCTAATACGGTTGCGGATATTGTGGTGACGGATCAGGCTAAGGTCGTCTCAGATGTTATTCTTCAGCCGATTAATAAAAAGCCTAAATCCAAAGCAAAAACAAAGTCTGTCATCATTACGCCACCCATACAAATTGAGCCAGACACCCTTTATAAGCCTTTAGATCTATCGGTGCCTTTTACGGATGAAGATGGGCTTGAGTCGTATAAAGGTAAACAGTTAGGTCAAATTCCCCGTGTAGATTTGTTTGATAATAAAACTAAGAAGCCGCCTAGATCTTTAGAGTTGAATGGTGGCTTTTTAATGTCTCCTGAGCCAGAAATGGAAAAAAGAAAAACGGTGGATGGCGCTGGAATCAGTATTAATGTTAAGCCGGATTAAATAATCCAATCGATAACGTAATCTTCTAAATCTAATTTGGGTGATTCAGATATGGCATAATTGCTGATAGATACGCCTTTTTTCTTCATGGCTTTGTTATTGCCCTTTATTAAAGGGTGCCATGCAGGTAGATCTTTATTATCATTGAGTAAGCGGTAGGCGCAAGTTGAGGGTAACCAATCATAATTTGACGTATCCATTTGCCTAATGTTAAGGCATTCTGGAACTAATTCGTTGCGTTGTTGGTAATGTGTACATTGACAGGTGTTAATTTTAAGCAATTTACACGCAATGCTGGTAAAAAAAATTTCCCCAGTATCTTCATCTTCTAGTTTGTGTAAACAACATTTTCCACAGTGATCACATAATGACTCCCATTCTTCTGACGTCATTTCAGGTAGTTTTTTAGTCGTCCAAAAAGTCATGGATTTCTTTTAATGATGTTAAGGACAATAATGTTTTGTTAGTTGATTAATATTTTTTCGCTAGCGTGATATTCACTGGCTAATTGATTTAATATCTCTCTGAAATGAGCGAATCCTTGGATATTCGGTACGCCTACCTCAGTTAATACGCCTTGAAAGTGGCTAGCTGCACGGCCACCTACAATTAAGGTTACATCATTACCAATTAATTTTTTTATACGTCTAATTTCTTTAGCGACAATGTTATCTTCAGTAGCAAAGCTAATGCTGAGCGTTAATGCACAGGCATTGGTATATTTAACGGCAGCTGCAATTTCTTCTGCGGGTAAGTTTGCGCCAAGGTGAGTGACTTGCCAGCCGCACAACTCGGCCATAATGGCGGCTAATAAAGCACCGAGTTCATGAAGTTGACCAATTGGGGTGCTAACAATCATTCTAGGCGCGTTAGCGGGGCATGGATTGTTGTTTCTTAAAATGTAGGTTAAAGATCGAATAACTGCTGATGTCATGTGTTCGTGAACAGGTCTCAGTTCGCCTGTTTTCCAGCGTTCGCCAATTTTACCGAGTAATGGACTGAGTAATAATTCAATAAATGCTTCTGAACCTAGTTCAACTATTGCGTTTTCAAAATGTGATTCTAAGGCTTGTGCATCAAAAGCTAATACAGCGGCATAGCACTTTTCATTGTAATCTTGAGCAATTTCATATCTGTCTCTGTTTGTAGCAGTTGACGGAGTGTTGATAAATTCTTGATTGCTGGCGGGTAGTTCTTTTTTGATTAATTGCTTAAGATCATCAAGTGATAGTTGTGCAATTTGACTAATGCTGTGACCGTTGTTGGTCGCTTCATTCAGTAATTTTAACCGCGCAATATCTTGGTCAGTATAAACCCTATGCCCGCCTGCAGTTCTAACAGGATTAACGGCTTGATAACGGCGCTCCCATGCTCTAACGAGATCAGATTTAACGCCGGATCTTTTAGAAACTGTTTTAATTAAGTATTGCGCTGAGTCATCATTGGTTACAGTCATAGTTGCTTCTCTGCATCTAATAAAAGACATATACTATCATAAACCTGTACAAAACGTTGACAATAAATTTACGTACTATGTTTATGGGTTTTTTGTGTTTCTGCTATTCTTTAAAAATACCAGCTTAGTTGATAAATGCAAGTCGGCTCTTTGAATGCATGGGTCAATTCCAAGCTAAAAATTAAGTATAATGCGGGTCTTGAAGTTTATTAGTCATCTATTGAGTTTTTCATGTCATTAAAAATTGCCATTGCGCAAATTAATTTTGTGGTCGGAAATATTGCGGCAAATGTTGAAGCTATCATTAAGGCGGCAAGCTATGCGCGCGATCATTTACATGCAGAGTTAGTCGTTTTTCCTGAGTTAACTATAACCGGGTATCCTGCAGAAGACTTATTGTTAAGAGCTGATTTTATTGAGGCGGCAAATAATGCTATTTATGAGTTAGCAGAGCGCGTTTCTGATATCGCGTTAGTCGTTGGGTATCCAGAAGCTAAGGGTGAACAGTTGTTTAATAGTGCGGTAGTGTTGTATCAAGGCGTTATTGTTGCTAACTATCGTAAACAGTTTTTACCTAATTATGGTGTATTTGATGAACAGCGCTATTTTTGTTCTGGTGATGCCCCCGGTGTTTTTGAATTTAATGGTCTTTTTATTGGCTTATCTATCTGTGAAGATGTCTGGACAGAGGGCTTGATTCAGACTTATAAAGCGGCCGGTGCTGAGCTAATGTTAACGCTGAATGCTTCGCCTTTTAATGCGGGCAAAGTACATCAAAGAGAAGCTATTATCTGCCAACAAGTTAAATTAGCAGAGTTACCTTTGGTTTATGTTAATCAAATCGGTGGCCAAGATGAGCTTATTTTTGATGGGGCTTCTTTTGCAGTCGATTCTAATGGCGTGATTGTTTTTAGAGCAGAAGAGTTTAAAGAGCAAATTAGTCTTATTGAATTTGATGGAATTAATCCATTAAAAAGTATTTGTGCTCCGCTTTATCAATATATTTCTAGTGAATATAACGCGTTAGTCTTGGGTGTTAAAGATTACGTTAGAAAAAATGGTTTTCAAGGTGCTATTTTAGGTTTGTCAGGTGGGATTGATTCTGCATTAGTATTAGCATTAGCTGTGGATGCCTTGGGCGCTGATAAAGTTGAGGTGGTGCTAATGCCATCAGTTTATACGCAAGATATGAGTAATGAAGATGCTATTTGGGAAGCAGAAGCATTAGGTGTTAATTATCATATTATTCCCATTGCGCCAGCTGTAGAAGCTTTTACCGGTATGTTGGCGGAGGTTTTTGCTGGAACGGCAAGAGATACAACCGAAGAAAATATTCAGGCGCGGTGTCGAGGGGTTATTTTAATGGCCCTGTCTAATAAAAAAGGTAAATTGCTTTTAACCACCGGTAATAAGAGTGAAATGAGTGTGGGGTATGCGACGCTGTATGGAGATATGGCGGGTGGCTTTGCGCCTATTAAAGATGTACCTAAGTTATTGGTTTATGCCTTAGCTAATTATCGTAATAGTTTTTCAATGGTAATTCCTGAGCGAGTTATTACTCGCCCCCCTTCAGCTGAGTTAGCGCCAGATCAAGTGGATGCAGATTCTTTGCCGGCTTATGAGCTTTTGGATCCTATCTTGGAGCGCTATGTTGAATTGGATCAATCGGCAGATGAGATTGTTGCGGCTGGTTTTAACCGTGCGGATGTGGTTAGGGCTATTAGTTTAGTCGATAGAAATGAGTATAAGCGTAGACAATCTCCTCCCGGAATAAAAATTACGAGTAGAGCATTTGGTCGTGATAGACGTTATCCGATTACTTCCGGTTATCGTGGTGTTTAGACTTAAGTCTTTTAATAATAAATGAGTAAGGATAATCTTATGATAGAAACACATGAAATTGTGAGTTACGTAGCAGCCACTTTTACCACCGCGTCGTTTTTGCCTCAAGCCATTTTAACCATTAAAACTAAAGACACTGATGGTCTTTCTTTAGGAATGTATAGCATGTTTGCTATAGGGGTATTTTGTTGGTTACTGTATGGGATAAAAATGGAGGATGAAGCTATTATTGTCGCTAATGCCATTACTTTGATTTTGGCTGGCATTATATTGTCATTCAAGATTTACAATACATTTATCAAGAAATAGTTAACTGAACAGGGCTGATAATATCACGTCTGGTGTTGATGATCTTTGCTATTAAGAATTTAGAGAATAAAAATAATGACTCATAAAGTTACATTAACGCAGTTTATTATAGAGCAACAAAGAGGTTTATCTGATGTCTCAGGCACTTTCAGTCTGCTTTTAAATAATATTGTAACTGCATGTAAAGAAATATCTCATTTAGTTAATCAAGGTGCTTTAGTTGGGGTGTTGGGTAGTGCAGAATCTCAAAATGTGCAGGGTGAAGAACAAAAAAAATTAGATATTATTGCGCATGACATTATGGTTAAGTCGCTAAATTGGACCGGCTGTTTAGCGGGGATGGCGTCGGAAGAAATTGATGAGATTATTGCAATCCCAGGGCAATATCCAAGAGGTAAGTATCTGGTTTTGTTTGATCCTTTGGATGGTTCTTCAAACATCGATGTTAATTTAACGGTAGGAACCATTTTTTCTATATTGCGCTGTGAGCCGGGTATTGAACCCCAAACGGCTGATTATTTAAGACCTGGGCATGAACAAGTATGTGCGGGGTTTGTATTATATGGGCCTTCGACGATGCTTATTTTAACGACCGGTCAAGGTGTAAATGGTTTTACTTTGGACCAGGAGATTGGCGAGTTTATCTTAACGCATCCCGCTATTACAATTCCTGAAGAGACCAGTGAATTTGCTATTAATATGTCAAATCAGCGTTTTTGGGAATCACCTATGCAACGTTACGTAGAGGAATGTTTGCAGGGCGTGGAGGGTCCAAGAGGTAAGGACTTTAACATGCGGTGGTTGGCTTCATTAGTGGCTGAAGTTTATAGAATTTTAACGCGTGGAGGGGTGTTTACGTATCCTTATGATTTTAAAGATCCATCAAAAGCAGGGCGTTTACGCTTAATGTATGAGGCTAATCCCATGGCTTTTATTGTCGAGCAGGCGGGTGGCGCCTGTTCAACGGGTCGTGAGCGTATTTTGGATATTACACCTTCAGGAATACATCAGCGTGTACCTTTGGTGTTGGGCTCAAAGACAGAGGTTGAGCGTATAGTTGAATACCATACGCAGTCTTAATTTGTTATTTGTCCTAATAACAACCTAAGATCATTTGGATAATAGGTTGTTAGGTTTGAAAAGATCTTAGTGGTTTTTAGTTCTTTTTAAGTTGGTTTATCTGTTCGGTAAATTTACAGCCTCTGCAGCTTTGTTGAAATCAACCCCCACACTAACAATAAAACTTGTGGCTTCTTCGATATCCATTGTTGATTTTATTAACTTGGATTTATCGACAATAATAGTAAAGCCTGAGGTGGGATTGGGTGATGTTGGGATAAATAAAATATATTTATCTTCATAGCGATTAGTTACATAGGCCGGAACCCAGATGCCTTCTTTAGGGTATTCAACATAAACGACTTCCTTTGCCATGGTTTGTTCATGAGAAGAGAACATGTTGATGACTTTTTTTAATACTCTGTAAATAGTATTAATAAAAGGAATTTTATCGATAACCAAGTCAAATATGTTAATTACCCATGAGCGACCTTTTTTAACAATGGTACTACCTATCCATACTAGCAGTACAAAGCTGACTGCAAAAACTAAACCTGTGTAAAGGTAGTTATCAGAGAAAGCGTAAACAACTCTAATTAAATCTGAAATTAATTCTTTTACAAAAAATATTATTTGTAAGACAACTACGATGGGTATGACTGAAAATGCCCCAATTATGAAATAATTGAATAGTTTTTTATATTGTTCGTTCATTATGTTCCCCCCTTCAGTTAAAGTGAATCAGTATTGAATAAATTCAATAGTATGATGGTGCATGGTTTATTTCTTATTATTTTTTAAAAAGATAGGGTATCAGAAAATACACTGTTTACTAAAAGTTAATTTTGGGTTTTTGGATCTAAATATCAAGAAATTGATAATTTCATTAGATAAACTATGCATCATGTTCTCTGATTGAGAGTGGCTGAGTTTGATTCTTAAGGTAAGGTTTTTATATGCAAAAAAATGTTCTGATTACGGGGGCTGCTAAACGCATTGGAGCTACTTGCGCTCGCTTTTTGCATGCCGAAGGTTGTAATATTATTTTGCATTATCGGTCATCTTTGGATGATGCCGAGCTGCTTTGTGCGGAACTAAATAAAATACGCGCTGATTCTACGGTTTTAATACAAGCTGATTTATTGAATGTTGTTGAATTACATGCCTTAGTTGATAAGGCGTCTGAGGTTTGGGGTGGGGTAGATGTTTTAGTTAATAATGCCTCGGCTTTTTATCCAACCGTGTTTGCTGATGTATCTGAGGCTCAGTGGGATGAATTAATGGGGAGTAATTTAAAAGCCCCTTTTTTCTTGGCAAAGGCCTTGTCATCAATTTTGTTAAAAAAACAGGGTTGTATCGTTAATATCGTTGATATTCATGCAGATAGAGGTTTGAAGGATTATTCTGTATATAGCATTGCTAAAGCGGGTTTAGTGGCAATGACTAAGGTTTTGGCTAAAGAGTTGGGGCCGCTAGTTCGAGTGAATGCTGTTGCGCCCGGGGCTATATTGTGGCCTGAGGCTGATGTTTCTGAGGCCGATAAACAGGCTACTCTTCAGCGCGTGGTATTAAATAGATCGGGTGATGCAAGTGATATTGCAAAAGCCGTGTGGTTTTTAATTGCAAATGCTGATTATATGACCGGTCAGGTATTAACTGTTGATGGTGGTCGAACACTGAATTACTAAAGAAATATCTTTGATAAAATTTATGATATTGAGAGTTAGGGTGTTTAGCTGTTAAGTAAAAATTGTTACTGAAATAGTTTTAGATATGCCAGTTTGGAGTGATGCGTCTTTGGCATAGTTTTGTTTTGTCGTAGTGTTTCCAGATATTCTCATAACTGAGTCGGCTGATAGGGTGCTTTAAGTCAGGGGCAATTTCTGCTAAGGGTTCAAGTACAAAGGCGTATTTTTCTATTTCATCTCGAGGTATCTGAAGTTTGCCATCATTAATAATCATGTCATCATAAAGTATCAGATCCAGATCTAATGTGCGTGATGAGAACTTTTGACTATCACTCGTTCTGCCGTTATCTAGTTCAATTTGTCGCAGCGTTTTAGCTGTTTCTTTGACGTCTAAGGCGGACTTAAATCCTACGATAAGGTTATAAAAAGTATCGCCTTTAAAGCCAATTGCTTCGGATTCGTAAATGCTTGAAATAGTGAGTGTTCCAAAGTGTTTTTTTAGGGCATCAAGACTGGCAGGGATATATTTGTCTTTGTCAATATTGCTACCTATGCTGACGTAACCTTGATGCATCGTTTATTTTTCTCCACGTTCTATCATAATGCCTACATCGCTAGCGCCGCGAATTGCGCCTTTTTTGTTTAAAGTAATTTTTACCCAAGGGACATAAAACTCATTGAGGATGATGTTAGCTATTTCAGAGATTAATTTTTCGACTAGAAAAAAGTTACTTTCTTCAACAAAAGAAATAATGCGTTTGGATACGGTTTTATAATCGAGTGTGTATTGAATGTCATCTGTTTCAGCTGCTTTTTGAATATCAAATGCCATTTCGATATCGAGTACTACCGTTTGTTTAGTTTCTCTTTCCCAATCATAGATGCCTATGATAGTTTCAATTTCGAGGCCGCCTAAAAAGATGATATCCATGTTTGTTTCCGGTTATTATGTGCATTTTAAATTGATAAGTATCGGCCAAATGCGTCTGTCTTACAAGTTCTGATGAGGAAAGATTTAAATGATTGAATGGTTGTTTGTTCCAGCGGCCTACTTAATTGGCTCAATTTCTAGTGCGATAATTATTTGTCAATTGATGGGCTTGCCTGATCCTAGAGAGCAGGGCTCAGGGAATCCTGGTGCAACTAATGTTATGCGTATTGGCGGAAAAAAAGCGGCGGCTATGACCTTATTTGGGGATTTATTAAAAGGGTTGTTGCCAGTGTATTTGGCAAAAGAGTTAGGTGTTTCGGTGGAACTTTTGGCGCTGACCGGCATTGCGGCCTTTTTAGGGCATTTGTACCCAGTGTTTTTTAAATTTTCTGGTGGTAAAGGTGTGGCTACGTCTATTGGTGTTTTGTTAGGCTTTTCTTGGGGGCTGGGGTTTGCCTTTGTAGGTACGTGGTTGTTGATTTATAAAGTAGGTAAGATTTCATCCTTATCAGCGCTATGTGCTTCAATTTTATCACCTATTTACGCTTGGTATATTGTTGGGGATTTAAATTTGGTTGGTGCTGCAGTTTTTATGATGGTGTTATTGCTGTTTCGACATAAAAGTAATATACAGCGTTTGATAAAAGGTGAGGAATAGATTTTATAAGTTTTTAAAGTTAATATTTTGGCTCATTTGATTGAATAAAAGGGATTAGCTTAGCTCATTCATGGGCCAACGTGCACGAGCTTTGATTACAAGACCTTCATCTAATCCATTTAATAGTCGCTGACAACCTGCATAAGCAATCATGGCGCCATTGTCAGTACAGAATTCTGGTCTTGGAAAGTAGATTTCAGCTTTTTCTTTGCTTGCCATTTCAGTTAAGGCTGTTCTGATTTGTTGATTGGCGCTGACGCCTCCAGCTACTACGAGCTTTTTTAGGCCAGTTTGTTGTAATGCTCTTTTACATTTAATGGCTAACGTATCGGCAACGGCCTCTTGAAATGAGGCGGCGATATTAGCTTTGTCATCAGCGGATTTATAAGATGCGTTGAGCGTGTTAAGTGTGAATGTTTTTAAGCCGCTAAAGCTGAAATCTAAACCCGGTCTATCCGTCATCGGGCGTGGGAATTTAATCAGCGCTTTTCCTTGATGGGCTAGGGCAGATAATTTAGGTCCTCCAGGATACCCCAGTTCAAGCATTTTTGCGGCTTTATCAAAGGCTTCTCCTGCAGCATCATCTAAAGATTGCCCCAGTAATTCATATTTACCGATACCTTCAACTTTAACTAATAAGGTGTGGCCTCCAGAAATTAATAGCGCAATAAATGGAAATTCGGGTGCATTATCTTCAAGCATAGGTGCTAATAAGTGCCCTTCCATATGATGCACTGCAATTGATGGGATTTGCCAAGTCCATGCTAAACTTTTTGCAGTGGCAGCACCAACAAGTAATGCGCCCATAAGTCCGGGTCCCGCAGTATAAGCTATAGCATTTATGTCAGATGGTATTAATCGACTTTGAGATAATGTTTGTTTAATTAAAGGTACGAGTTTACGAATATGATCACGTGAAGCGAGTTCTGGAACAACGCCACCGTATTCACTATGCATCTCTATTTGACTATATAACTCGTGGTTTATAAGGCCTTTTTGGGAGTGATAAATGGCTACGCCAGTTTCATCGCATGAGGTTTCTATACCTAAAACGTACATTGGTTTTTGAAATTTTTAAAAGTGAATGTATAATTGAGGGTTCTGTTTGTTCGTTGGATAAATATTATCCTTATACACACAATATTAACATAATTGGAATCATATAATGCCGTCAGTAAAAATTAAAGAAAACGAACCATTTGATATAGCAATCCGTCGTTTTAAACGTGCTTGTGAAAAAGCAGGTGTTTTAGCAGAAGTCCGTCGTCGTGAGTTTTATGAAAAACCAACTGCTGAGCGTAAACGTAAAGGTGCTGCAGCTGTTAAACGTCATTTGAAAAAATTGGCACGTGAGCGTTATGCATTAAAAAATCTACGTCGTGGTCGTCCTGTACTTTAATTTCAGGTTTTTAATATGGAATTATTAACAGATCGTATCAAGGAAGATATGAAGGCCTCCATGAAAGGAGGTCAAAAGGCAAGGTTAGGTGTGATCCGTTTGATTTTATCTGCTATCAAGCAGGTTGAAGTTGATGAGCGGATTGTACTTGATGACGAAAGAACAATATTGGTGCTTGATAAGATGCTTAAGCAGCGTCGTGAGTCCATTAGACTTTTTTCTGAAGCTGATAGGCAGGATTTAATAGCGATAGAAGAAGCTGAAATTTCCGTTATACAAGACTTTCTACCTCAGGCGCTCACTGACCAAGAGGTCGATGATATGATTGCGACAGCAGTGGCAGAGTCAGGTGCTGAGTCGGTAAAAGACATGGGTAAGGTTATGGCTTTATTGAAGGCTCCGATGCAAGGTCGTGCAGACATGTCGGTGGTCAGCGCAAAAATCAAGACTGCTTTAGCTGGGTAATCGTTGGATCCGGCTAAAATGACCGGTAGAATTTCTCGAGAGTTTATTGATGAACTATTGGTGCGAGTTGATATAGTTGACTTAATCGATTCGCGCGTTCCTCTTAAAAAAACGGGCACTAACTATGTGGCTCGATGTCCTTTTCATTCAGAAAAAACGCCTAGTTTCGCTGTAAACCGTAATAAGCAATTTTTTCATTGCTTTGGATGTGGTGCCAGTGGCAATGCCATTGGTTTTTTGATGGATTTTGGTCATTTAGATTTTGTTGAGGCGGTTGAGGACTTAGCTGCTTTTGCTGGGGTTTCTGTGCAAAGAGAAACTTTGGGGGGCGAAGAAAAATCATCTAAAAAAGATTTAAAAAATTTATATCTTTTGCTTGATCAGGTAGCTGAATTTTATGTAGAGGAGTTGCGGCAAAATACGGCTGCTATAAATTATTTAAAGTCTAGGCAGGTTAAAGGTGAGGTTGCTAGGGATTTTATGTTGGGCTATGCGCCAGATAAGTGGCATGGTTTAGCAAGTAAGTTTGATCAAGCGCTCTTGATTGAAGTAGGGATGTTGGTTGTTAAAGATGATGGTAAGGTCTACGATCGATTTCGAAATAGGATTATGTATCCTATTAGGGATAAGCGTTCTCGTATTGTAGGGTTTGGTGGGCGTGTTTTGGATGATTCCCTGCCAAAGTATTTAAACTCTCCTGAAACGCCTTTGTTTCATAAGGGAAAGGAGGTTTATGGTTTATATGAGTTGTTAGCAAAAAACCCTAAGCCTCAAAGGATACTGCTTGTAGAGGGGTACATGGATGTTATTGCCTTGGCGCAATACGGAATAAATTATTCGGTTGCGGCTTTAGGGACGGCTGCATCACAATTCCATCTTGATTTGTTATTTCGTTTTACCTCGGAATTGGTATTTTGTTTTGATGGGGATAAGGCGGGTCGTGAGGCGGCCTGGAAGGTAATGGATTCGGCTTTTTTATCGTTAAAAGATGGTCGATCTTGTCGTATTATGTTGTTGCCGCATCATCATGATCCTGATTCTTTGGTTCGTGCTGAAGGTGTAGAAGGGTTTAGCGAGCGAATGCAGAATGCTCAGGCTTTATCGGATTATTTTTTTGAGCAACTGTCTGACGGATTGAATCTTAATGAAATGGAGTCTAGAGCGAAATTAATCGCTAAAGCTAAGCCTTATATCGAGAAACTGCAAGAAAGTACTTTTAAAGAGATGATGCTGGCTAGGCTTAATGACCTGTCGGGAATGAAGGTTGTATCGGTTATGGAGCGTAATCAGGTGATTCAAAACCTGAAAGTGCAGCGATTGGGTTCGCAAGATTTAAATCGATTGTCGTCTGCTAGGGTCGCTTTAGCTTTGTTATTACAAAAACCTGAATTAGCACAGTTAGTTGAGCGAAAAGAGATCGATTGGGATGGGTTGGAGTTTAGGGGGATTGATTTATTTAGAAATATTTTAAAGTTAATCCTAGATAAAAAAGTTTTAAATTCGGCGGTCTTATTAGAGTATTACCGAGGTGCGCCGGAAGAGAAAGTTGTAAAGGCTTTGGCTGTGCTGGATCTTTATGTTGCCGAAGATAAGGTTGATGAGGTTTTTTATGATGCCTTAAATGGATTGCTCAAGCAGGCGCGTGAGGCGAGTATATTGAGATTACAGTCTAAAGCACAAGATCAGGGTTTGGATGATAAAGAACAGGCTTTATTGGTTGCTATGTTGCTAGGCAAGTAATTTACTTGTGTGTAAATTTATAGTACAATTCTCAGTTAAGTAAAGTAGTGCTGAGTAACGCATTTAGTGGGTAAATAATGAATTCAGAACAGCAACAGTCTCAGCTAAAACAATTAATTGCTAAAGGCAAAATGCAGGGTTACCTGACTTTTGCTGAGGTTAATGATCACTTGCCGAGTGATATAGTTGATCCAGAGCAGATTGAAGACATAATAAGTATGATTAATGAGATGGGTATTCAGGTGTACGAAAGTGCCCCTGATGAAGACTCGCTCATTACCGATTCTGCGGCATTAACTACAGATGATGAAGATGCTGAGGAGGTTGCTGCACTTGCATCTGTAGATAGTGAGTTTGGTAGAACAACAGATCCCGTTCGTATGTATATGCGAGAAATGGGGTCAGTTGAATTATTGACTAGAGCTGATGAGTTAAAAATTGCTAAGCGTATTGAAGAAGGTCAGCAACAACTCGTTAAATCAATTTCTCGATCATGTTTTGTGGTCGATGACTTTTTAAAGTCGTTCGATTCAATCTCTGATGAAGATGGTGGCATTAGGCTTGGGGATTTGATTTCTGGGTTTGTTGACTTAAGTGAGCCTGAAGATTTAGTAGCATCCTTGCCCACTGTCGAAAGTGCTGATGGCGTAGAAGTCGAGACTGAGACTGCTGATGAAGTTGTCGCAGTAGACGACGAATTAAAAGGTTTAAACTACGACGACGTTAAAGAGAAAGTTGAAGAATTAAGAAAGCAACTTAAAGTCGCATCAGCGTCTATTAAGAAGCATGGATATACCAACGAAAAAACAGAACAAGCATTTGAGTTGCTGGCTGATTTGTTCATGGAATTTAAGTGGGCGCCTCAGTACTTAAAAAAATTGACAACCATTATTCCTAATGGCATTGCCATTGTAAGGGAGCAAGAAAGATTTATTTTAGATGTCTTTGTTAAAGAAACGGGAATGTCACGTAAAGATTTTATTGCGACATTTCTAGAAAATGAATCTAATTCTAAGTGGTTAGATGGTCATTTAAATGGTCACAGTTATTCTGATGCGTTAAAAACGCGTGAAAAAGAGTTAAGAAAGGCGCAAAAAATATTAGCTGACGTTGAGGCTGAGTATGGTTTGACTGTTAATGGTCTAAAAGATATTAACAGACGTATGACTATCAGTGAGGCTAAAGCGAGACGCGCTAAAAAAGAAATGATCGAAGCTAATCTAAGGCTGGTTATTTCGATAGCAAAGAAATATACCAATCGTGGCTTACAGTTCTTGGACTTGATACAAGAAGGTAACATTGGTCTTATGAAAGCTGTTGATAAGTTTGAGTATAGACGTGGTTATAAGTTTTCGACTTACGCTACTTGGTGGATTAGACAGGCAATTACTCGATCGATTGCTGATCAAGCTAGAACCATTCGTATTCCAGTTCATATGATAGAAACTATCAATAAATTGAATAGAATTTCTAGGCAGATTTTGCAAGAATTGGGAAGAGAGGCTACGCCTGAAGAATTAGCTGAGCGTATGGAAATGCCAGAAGATAAAGTGCGTAAAGTATTGAAGATAGCTAAAGAGCCTATTTCAATGGAAACGCCAATTGGTGATGATGAGGATTCACATCTAGGTGATTTTATAGAAGATGCAAAGGTGCTATCTCCTGTAGAAGCTGCTACAATAGCGGGTTTACGAGAGTCAACCCAAAATGTATTGGCTGGATTGACAGCAAGAGAAGCAAAAGTTTTACGTATGCGTTTTGGCATAAACATGAATACTGATCATACGTTAGAAGAGGTCGGTAAACAGTTTGATGTTACTCGTGAGAGAATCCGTCAAATTGAAGCAAAAGCCTTAAGAAAGTTAAGGCACCCATCTAGATCAGAGCAATTAAGATGCTTTCTTGATGGTGAATAAATAGTACAAGGGCCCTTAGCTCAGTTGGTTAGAGCGTCCGACTCATAATCGGCAGGTCGTAGGTTCAAGTCCTACAGGGCCCACCATTAAATTCAAATATTAGGCTGCTATATGCAGCCTTTTGTGTATTCGGCTTTTATCATTAAATAGTAAGGTGGTGACGTGAGCAATAACTTTAGTTTTACATCAGAATCAGTTTCAGAAGGGCATCCAGATAAAGTAGCGGATCAAATATCAGATGCAGTATTAGACGCTCTATTAGCGCAAGATCCACGTTCACGCGTTGCTTGTGAAACACTGGTTAAAACAGGCATGGTTATTCTTGCAGGGGAAGTCACAACTCATGCGAATGTTGATTTAGAAGCGTTAGTTAGAAAAGTAGTTTGTGATATCGGTTATGATCATGGTGATATTGGCTTTGATGGCCAAAGCTGTGCGGTATTAAATGCGATTGGTAAACAATCTGCAGATATTGCTATGGGTGTGGATGAAGATGAAAACCATGAACAAGGAGCCGGTGATCAAGGTTTAATGTTTGGTTACGCCAGTAACGAAACAGAGGTATTAATGCCTGCGCCGATTACTTATTCTCATCTTTTAGTTAAACGTCAGGCAGAGGTGCGTAAAAATAATTCGTTACCTTGGTTAAGACCGGATGCAAAAAGTCAGATTACCTTTAGATATGAAAACAATAAACCGGTTGCTATTGACGCGGTTGTGTTATCGACTCAGCATTCACCAGACATTAGTAATAAAGCATTGCATGAAGCCGTGATGGATGAAATCATCTTGCCTGTTTTGCCTAAAGAATGGTTACATAAAGAGACTAAATATTTTATAAATCCAACAGGCCAATTTATTATTGGTGGCCCTGTAGGTGATTGTGGCTTGACAGGTCGTAAAATCATTGTAGATTCGTACGGTGGCATGGCAAGACATGGTGGCGGTGCATTTTCAGGTAAAGATCCTTCAAAAGTGGATCGTTCAGCGGCCTACATGGCGCGTTACGTGGCTAAGAACATTGTAGCAGCAGGACTTGCAGAGCGTTGTGAGATTCAAGTTTCTTATGCCATCGGTGTAGCGGAACCTACTTCTATTACCGTTGAAACATTTGGTACAAGCAAATTAAGTGAAGACCGTTTAGTTCAAATTGTAAGAGATCATTTTGACTTAAGACCTAAAGGCTTGATCAATCAATTAGGTTTATTAAAACCAATTTATCAACCTACTGCGTCTTATGGACATTTTGGTCGTACTGAAGATTCATTTAGCTGGGAAAAAACTGATAAAGTTGACGCATTAAAAGATGCTGCCGGCCTTTAATTTAATAAACAACCGAGACAGGAAGTACGATGAGCCAACAAGATTATAAAATTGCAGATATCGCTTTAGCGGCTTGGGGTCGTAAAGAGATTAATATAGCTGAAACAGAAATGCCAGGCTTAATGGCATTGCGCGCAGAATATGGTCAAGAGCAACCCTTGAAAGGTGCGCGTATTGCGGGCTGTTTGCATATGACAATCCAAACAGCCGTATTGATTGAAACATTGACTGCCTTAGGTGCGGAAGTGCGTTGGTCATCTTGTAATATCTTCTCAACACAAGATCATGCAGCGGCAGCGATTGCTGACGCTGGCATTCCTGTGTTTGCTTGGAAAGGTGAAACAGAAGCAGAAGCTGAATGGTGTATTGAGCAAACGATTGTTGGCACAAATGGCTGGCGCCCGAATATGATCTTGGATGATGGCGGTGATTTAACCACCATGATGCATGATAAATTCCCTGAGTTAATGGCGGATGTAAAAGGCCTGTCAGAAGAAACTACCACCGGTGTGTTGCGTTTATATGAAATGGTTACAAAAGGCACATTAAAGGTACCTGCGTTTAACGTAAACGATTCTGTTACTAAATCAAAATTTGATAACCTTTATGGTTGCCGTGAATCTTTAGTTGATGGTATTAAACGTGCTACTGACGTCATGATCGCCGGTAAAATTGCCGTGGTTTGTGGCTATGGCGATGTGGGCAAAGGTTGTGCGCAATCTTTACGTGGCTTAGGTGCAACGGTATGGATTACAGAAATTGATCCTATCTGTGCATTACAAGCAGCGATGGAAGGTTACCGTGTGGTTACGATGGAAGAAGCGGCTCCGTTAGCTAACATCTTTGTAACAGCAACCGGTAACTTTAGCATTATTACACATGACCACATGGTAGCGATGCGTGACCAAGCGATTGTTTGTAACATCGGTCACTTTGATGCAGAAATTGAGATTGCTTCATTACGCCAATACGAATGGGAAAACATTAAGCCACAAGTGGATCATGTTATCTTCCCAGACGGAAAACGTTTAATTATTTTAGCTGAAGGTCGCTTAGTTAACTTAGGTTGTGCCACTGGCCATCCTAGTTTCGTGATGTCTAACTCATTCTGTAACCAAGTATTGGCACAAATTGAGTTGTGGAAAAATGCCGCGAGTTACGAAAATAAAGTTTATATCTTACCTAAAATATTAGATGAGAAAGTGGCACGATCACACTTAGAACAAATTGGTGTTAAATTAACGACATTATCTGAAGCTCAAGCTAAGTACATCAACGTGCCTGTTGAAGGTCCTTATAAAGCAGATCATTACCGTTATTAAAATAGACTAAAGCTCGAGCGTATTGATCCTCTAATACGCTCGAACAATTAGATGACAAGAATCAAATTGTTTCGTGTCTCGTACCGCTGAAACTTTGATTAAAGCAGTGGGGATTAACTTTATTATATTTGCTTTAGTGAGATTAGAATGAATTCACACAATAAACATCCCCAATTGTTCAGTTTCGAGTTCTACCCTCCAAAAACGGAAGAAGGCGTTGCAAGTCTTCAAGTTGTTCGTAACAAATTAGCTACACTACAACCAGACTTTTTTTCTGTTACCTTTGGTGCAGGTGGTACAACACGAGATAAAACGTTAGAAACTGTTGTGGATATTCAGTCAACTGGAATGTCAGCAGCACCGCACTTGTCTTGTGTGGGTTCAACCAAAGATAATATTCGGTCAATTCTTAAGAGTTATCAAGATAAAGGTATATCTAAAATTGTAGCGCTTAGAGGTGATTTACCTTCAGGTATGTTGTCTGCAGGTGAGTTTCGTTATGCGAATGAGTTAGTCGATTTTATCAGAGCAGAAACCGGTGATTATTTTCAAATTCATGTTGCGGCCTATCCAGAGGTACATCCCCAAGCAAATAGTGCGGCAGAAGATTTTAAGAATTTTAAGCGTAAAGTAGATGCCGGAGCAAATGCTGCTATTACGCAGTATTTTTATAACGCGGATGCCTATTTCTATTTCTTAGATATGTGTGAGAAAAATGGCATAGATATTCCTGTTGTGCCAGGGATTATGCCGATTACACAATATGCCCAATTATTTCGTTTTTCAGAAATGTGTGGCGCGGATATTCCTCGATGGTTAAGAAAACGCTTAGAGGGTTTTGGTGATGATAAAGTCGCTGTTCAAGCTTTTGGTACAGAATTAGTGACTAATGTGTGTCAGCGTTTGTTAGATTATGGTGCGCCAGGTTTGCATTTTTATACGATGAACCAGTCTGCTCCTACACTTGCTATATTGAACAACTTGAAACTTAATACCTCTGATTGAATTAGGCTGCTATCTAATTACACTCTAGCTAATTAGATAGCCTTTTATTATGATCAAGATAAATAAACGCATAAAACGCACGTAGAGCTTTTATAAATAGGATAAATTTAAATGATAGAGTTTAGTCATCTTTAATCAAATCTGCTATCGATGATTATCTTATTAACCCCTCCAGTTACTCCGTTTATCTAGTCAATTAATGACAAATCAAACGCTTGCTTCCCGCGATCTTTCTGTTTTATGGCATCCCTGCTCGCAAATGAAAGACCATGAAAAGTCCCCCTTAATTCCTATAAAAAAAGGCCAAGGTGTTTGGTTAGAAGATTTTGATGGTAATCGATATTTGGATGCCATTAGTTCTTGGTGGGTTAATCTATTCGGTCATGCAAACCCACACATTAATGCCGCTTTAAAAGATCAGTTAGATAGTCTTGAGCATGTTATTTTTGCTGGCTTTACGCATGAGTCCGGCATTAAATTGGCTGAGCAATTGGTTACGCTATCACCGCCTGGTCTTGAGCGGTGTTTCTACGCTGATAATGGTTCGGCTGCCGTAGAAGTCGCTTTAAAAATGAGTTTTCATTATTGGCGCAATAAAGGCCAAACTCAGAAAACAAAATTTATTACGCTAGAAAATAGTTACCACGGTGAAACCTTGGGTGCATTAGCCGTTGGTAATGTGGCCTTATATAAGGAAACTTATGCGCCGTTATTAATGGACGTAATAACTGTACCTGGTCCTGATTGTTATAACAGAGAAGACGGGGAGTCTTGGGCTGATTATTCCACGCGTCGTTTTGCCTTAATGGAACAGGTTTTACAACAACAATCGGACGGCTGTTGTGCTGTTATTATCGAGCCATTAGTGCAATGTGCCGGCAGTATGCGCATGTACGATCCTGTTTATTTGAGTCTGTTACGAGCCGCTTGTGATAAATATCAAGTACATCTTATCGCGGATGAAATTGCTGTTGGTTTTGGGCGCACTGGGACTTTATTTGCTTGTGAACAAGCTTCGATAACCCCCGATTTTATGTGTTTATCAAAAGGCTTAACCGGGGGATATTTACCTTTATCTGCAGTTTTAACGACCGACAAGGTTTATCAAGCTTTTTATGATGATTATCAAAACCTCACCGCATTTTTACATTCCCATAGTTACACGGGTAACGCGCTGGCTTGTCGAGCAGGATTAGCCACCTTAGAAATTTTTCAGCAACAACCCATTATTGAAAACAATAAACACTTGGCCATCACCCTAGCAAAAGTGGCGGCAAGGTTCCATGAGCATCCAAATGTTGTTGAAGTTAGACAAACAGGGATGATTTTGGCTATTGAGTTAGTTAAAAATAAACAGACGCGTGAGCCCTTTCCATGGCAGGAACGGCGAGGGCAAAAAGTCTATCAATATGCTTTATCCAAAGGTGTTTTGTTACGACCTTTGGGAAATGTGATTTATTTTATGCCACCTTATATAATCACCGCAGAAGAATTGGAACTGCTTGCCGTTGTGGCGTGGCAAGGTATACAAATAGCGGTACAGGATTAATATATGCGAGTTTCACGACTATATACTTCGGCAGTTTTAAATATTGGTAAACAAATCGAATTAGATGAAGATAACGCCCATTATGTTCGAACCGTGTTGCGTTTAAAAAAAGACGCAGAGATCATTCTTTTTAATGGCACGGGTGGTGAGTATCATTGCAGGATTATTGAAGTTAGTCGGAAGGCCGTTGTTATAGATATTAACCATTGGGATGAGCGTAGTGTTGAATCCTCACTAGTTGTGCACTTGGGCCTTGGAATTTCGCGTGGCGATAGAATGGATTTTTCGGTACAAAAAGTGGTGGAGCTGGGTGTTAATGTTATAACGCCATTAGTCACCGAGCGTTGCCAAGTGCAGTTTAAAGGTGAAAAGAAATCTCAGCGTTGGATCCATTGGCAAAAAATTGTCCAACATGCGGCAGAACAAAGTGCTCGAACTCAGCTACCTGATTTACTAGAGATTGATAATTTAAGCCAATGGGTAACTCAGCAACAAGGCTTAAAAGTATTTTTAGATCCTTATGCAGAACAGTGTTTAGCGGATTTAGAACGACCTACACAAGTTACTTTATTAGTGGGGCCAGAAGGCGGTTTTTCAGATGCGGAACGTGAAGTGGCAAAAACCGCAGGATTTATACCTGTCCGAATGGGGGCACGCATCCTTAGAACAGAAACAGCTGCCTTAGCCGCCTTATCAGCAGTCCAAGTGCTCTGGGGTGACTTTGGTAATGGTCATACACCTAAATAACACCTTGTTTTTTAAAAATTTATGTCTTATTTAAGCATTTTATTTACTGCGAGTTACCTAACTACAATGCGATTTATTGCTTATGCACTTATTCCAGCTTTGGTTTTATTAGTCGCGTTATCACTAGCCGCCGTGCTTTCTTACGTTATCGTGCATTTCTTTAGCGATGCCGTACTGTTAAGACAACTGATTTCCAGATTGACACAAGGCCTGTTAGTACTCAGCATCTTCCCATTTATGGCTTATTTAAAGATTAATAAGCAAGACTTAGGTTATGCTTCTACAAAGATGTTTTTTAAGCAGATAGGGCAGGGCTTTGGCATAGGATTTTTGGTTTTAATCCCAGTTTTTCTGGTATTAACTGGTATTAAAGTATTATTGATTGATCAAAGCCAACACTGGAGTATCAGCTTTTTCGGCAAAACCTTAGCGATTAATCTATTGTTAGCACTTTTGATTGCTATTGTAGAGGAGTCACTGTTTAGAGGCTTATTGTGGACTAGTTTAAGTAGAAAATTGTCGGCACTGTCTGCGGTGTTAATCAGTGCCAGTTATTATGCAGGATTACATTTTTTAACGGTTAAGACGGACTTACCCGTTTCTGAGCTTAATTTATGGAGTGGCTTTAGCTTATGGCCGGAAGCTTTTGCTAATGTGGTCAATCCAGAACATTACTCGGCTTTGTTGGCATTATTTGCGGTAGGGATATTTTTGGGCGTGTTAAGAACCCAATACAAAGCCAGTTTAGGTTTGTGTATTGGCTGTCATTGCTGTTGGGTTTGGCAAATAAAAACCAGTAAGAAGTTTTTCGACACAGACTTTAGCGCACCCTATCATGATTGGGTGAGCAGTTACGATGGCGTTATTGGGCCATTAGTATCAGTCTGGTTAGCGGTTATTATCGTGACTTATTTTGGCTATCGATATCTAAGCCAGAAAACAGCAAATTAGTCTCTAAAGTTATCGTATTGTAACGGTGTTTCTAATTTTTCATCGCGTAACATTTGAATCACTTCCTGAAGATCATCACGTTTTTTACCGGTTACTCGCACTTTGTCACCGTTAATTGCCGCTTGCACTTTTAGTTTTTTATCTTTAATTAGCTTAACAATTTTCTTGGCTGTAGTTGAATCTAAGCCTTGTTTCAGCGTGATTTCTTGGCGCATTAACTTGCCACCCGTGCCTTTAGGCTCACCGACATCCATACAGCCAACATCCACACCTCGTCTGCTTAATTTGGCAACGATCACGCTGAACATTTGTTGTAATTGAAAAGTTGATTCTGAGATCATCACTAATTTTTCATCAGTGAGTTCGAAGTTTGAACTGGTGCCTTTAAAATCGAAGCGTGTACTCACTTCTTTATTAGCTTGGTCAACGGCGTTTTTAACTTCGTGAGTATCAAATTCAGAAATAATGTCAAAAGAAGGCATAGATATAAATTACAAATAATTAAAAAGACGGCTATTTTACAACGATTTATAGCTGTTGATAACCTCAGTAATGGCTTTAATGCGCAAGCGCCTTAAGGCCTCACCAAATTCAGGGCCTTTAAGACCACTATTGATAATCTCTGTGTTATCGATAGCATTTGCCGCAAGTGCTGCATTGCTAAATAACTCAGCTTGAGGATAGGGTTTGTCTTCAAAGCCCGTTCTACCTTTTGCATCTGCTTCACAGGCTAATAAAAAATCGGCAAGCGAGTTGTCCGTTTTATAAGCACCAAGATTTTGTAACGCATCGGTTAAGGTCGTCGCACGTAATTCATAAGCCTTATGGCAATGCGTATGATATTCCATAACTTGTCTAGCGAGAGATTTAAAACTATTAGGTACTCGTAAGCGAGCACACAACTTATCTAATACGGGTAAGCCTTTTTGTTCATGACCATGATGGCTGGGCCAATATTCGGGTAAGGTTAGACCTTTACCTAAATCATGCACTAACGCTGCAAAACGTACTTCTGGTTTTTCTGATAACTTGACCGCTTGTTGTAGGCACATCAATGAATGGATACCGGTATCAATTTCAGGATGATATCTTTCGGGTTGTGGCACGCCAAATAAGTTATCAAGTTCAGGAAAAATCCTTTCTAGTGCTTTACAAGCTCTTAAAGTAGTAAAAAAAGCCTCAGGTGTTTGCTCTTTTAAGGCTTTAAATAATTCTGCCCAAACGCGCTCAGGTACCAACGCATCAATTTCACCGCTATTCACCATTGATTGCATCAATTCTAAAGTTTCAGGGGCGATAGTAAAGCCCAGATGCGCAAAACGTGCCGCAAAGCGGGCAATACGTAGAATACGCACCGGATCTTCAGAAAAGGCCGGGGAAATATGCCTAAATACTTTATTCTCTAAGTCTTGCTGTCCACCATAAGGATCGATTAATTCGCCATCTGGCGTCATAGCAATCGCATTGATGGTTAAATCACGGCGGATTAAATCTTGCTCAAGCGTAACTTCGGGAGAAGCGTGTACCGTAAAACCTTTATAACCCGGTGCGGTTTTGCGTTCTGTGCGAGCCAGCGCATATTCTTCATGGGTTTTGGGATGTAGAAAAACCGGAAAGTCTTTGCCAACCGGTCTAAAACCTAGTTCCACCATAGATTCAGGCGTTTCAGCGATGACGACCCAATCTCTTTCTAAAATGGGTAAGCCCAGTAATTTATCCCGGACTGCACCTCCCACAAGGAATGTTTTCATTATTAATGCATATTTGTTTTAGTTGACGCTAGAATAACATAAGCCTAAAGCGAAATAAAAATACCCGAACGGGAATGGTGATTCGCTAAGTTTTATAAAGTAATCAAAGGTAACCCATCAATCTTATGAGGCATCGGTGTTAGATATTATTGTAGTAAGTAGTGTGTTGGGCATGGTTTCGGGCGTGCTTGCGGGTTTATTTGGCATAGGGGGCGGCTTAGTCATAGTGCCGGTGTTGGCGGTCTTATTTAAAGAACAAGGTTTTTCCGCTGATTTAATAATGATCATGTCTGTGGCTACTTCATTAGCGGTTATCTCCTTTACAGCGGTATCCTCCGTCTGGGCTCATCACCGCTTGGGATCAGTCATTTGGTCAAAGGTAGTTAGACTCATTCCCGGTATTATTATTGGATCTGCTTTGGGTGCGGTAGTGGCAAAGCAAATCAGTGCCGATGCTTTGAGGATTTTTCTGGTGGTGTTTTTACTTTATGTAGGTGTGCAAATGGCTTTGCAAATTTCACCTAAAGCCGGTTTGGTAAACCAATCGAAGCCCTTAGATTTCTGTGTGGCTATTATTATTGGCTTGTTATCAGCCATTGTAGGGATTGGTGGTGGCACTCTAACCGTACCTTATTTAGTGAGAGGCCAGATGCTTATGCGTAATGCCGTGGCGGTATCCAGTGCGTGTGGCTTACCAATAGCTATTGCGGGGGCAAGTAGTTATATCTTGCTAGGATTGACCGTGGATAATTTACCTGCAGGTAGCTTCGGTTATATTTATTTACCCGCCTTTTTAGCAACGGGTTTAACCAGTATAGTAACGGCACCTTTAGGCGCTAAATTAGCGCATCGCTTATCCGCACAAAAGCTTAAACGCTATTTCTCATTGTTGTTATTTGTGATGGCGGCTAAATTAACTTGGTTTTAAAAGTTGCTAGTTTTTAGGATGATACACCCCACTTTGATTGATGCGTTTCTTGCCTCAGCACATCCTATCGGGCTTTATCAAAGTCATCGGCAATTCTGGCGATTTCTATCAGTGAATTAGCTTGTAATTTTTTTCTGATTTGAGTGCCGTAATTGGCGACCGTTTTATAGTTTAAGCATAATTCTTCAGCAATGTTATAAACAGACATGCCTTGTGCCAAGCGTTTGAAAACATCAAACTCACGTGCAGAGAAACTCGTAATAATGCTTTGATAATGATCATTAGTACTAGGCGTCGGTGCGGTTTTTAATAAACTTTTTTCTACATAAATTTCACCCAGCATCACGGCGTTAATCGCCTCCAATAATAGTTCTGGCGCACTGTTTTTAGTGATGTAGCCTTTAGTGCCGGCACTTAAAGCACGGTTGATATAGACCTGTTCATGATGCACACTAAAAACCAAAATGAGCGCATCACTATGTCTTTGACTCAAGCGTTTGATTGTTTCTAGGCCACCAATGCCTGGCATAGACAAATCCATAATAACTAAATCCGGTTTTAAAGTTTGATATTGTTGTAAAGCAGTTTCACCACGAGAGGCTTCTGCAATCACTTCAATAGTCTCCTGCGTAGCCAAAAGCATTTTAAAACCAGCCCGCACGATGGCATGGTCATCTACTAAAAGAATACGGATTTTATGCGTGGTCATAAGGGGATTTTTACATCGATAGTCATGCCCTGCATGGGCATAGACGTAAAGCTAATCTCACCATTCAACGATTTAATACGTTCTTTCATACCTAATAAGCCAAAACCGGGTTGATTTGCAGTTAAATCACAACCTTTGCCATTATCGCAAATGCTTAAGTGTAGTTGCGCAAAGGGTTGCTCAATGATGTCAAAACGAATAGTAACCGCGTTGGCTTGAGCGTGTCTAATTACATTCGTTAGGCATTCTTGGATGACTCTAAAAATGTGGATGGCTATAGTCTTATCGATACTATCGACACAGTCATCACAGTCTATCGTTAAGTTAAGGTCAGTATTACGCTCTGCCCAATGTTGGATTAAATCATCTAAACAAGCTTTTAAGCCCAATTCCGTAAGCACTAAAGGATGCAATTGTTGCATCATGGATCTAACTACCAACATTAAATGATTACAAATGCTCACAATAGACTCAGAAATTTTCTCTTGTTCAGCTTTGGGGTGTTTCACGGTAACAGCCATGACCTTAATCGCGGTGAGTGATTGACCCAGTTCATCATGCAGTTCTTGAGATAAGCGTTGGCGTTCGTCTTCTTGAATACTTAATGAATGTTGCGTTAAAGCGCGATTTTCTTGCCGAGTTTTATCCAGTTCCACCATCATATGATTCATGGCATTAGCGATACTATCAAATTCTTTAATCTCAAAAGGCGGGAGTTTTTGTTCATAATTGCCGGTTTCAACGTTCTTCAAGGTTTTAACAATGACAGCAATCGATTTTAAAGATTTATTTAAAGCAAGGCTGACCACGATAAAGGTAAGCAGCGTTAACACGAGAATTAAACTTAAAAAACGCAGTGTTTCTTCCCATACTTCAGTAATTTCATCTAAAGGTTGAGCTTGGATGAGTAAAGTTAAAAACTCGCCGTTTGGGGTTTTAAGTTCATGTTTAACGGTAGGGTAGTCACTTTGGACTAATTGTATAAACCATGCCGGAGGCAAGTCTTCAGGGTGACTGGGTTTATTGTCACCAGTAAAATTAATAATTTGGCCGTCGGTTTTTTGGAGTTGAATACTCAGGTGGCGGGTTTGTTGTAGCGTACTTAAATGCGATAAATCATCACTTTGCCGAAACACCCCATTATTGTCTAAGCTTAAGGCAATCAGTTGTAAGGCAAGATGGCTGGATGCATCGACTTCTTTATCAACAGATTTGCGCGCTTGCCAAATAGCCAACGCGCCTCCTAAGAGTAAGATGCATAAAGCAGAACTTAAAATGCGATAAATAATCTGTTTACGAAGACTCATATCGCACTCTTTAAGACTAAAATTTTAAGATTAATCCCAATGGACTTTAACCCCAGCATAAGCCGTTGCAGGGGCACCGGGGCCTTGGAATTGTGTGGCGTTATTGTTATTAAAGAAGTTTTGACCCAACTGCCCAAAAGATACGTATTGATTATCCAAGACATTTCGGCCCATCGCAAAGATTTCAACATTTTTAGTAATCACATAACGGCTGTTTAAATTAACAACAGTATAGTCAGATATTTGTGGATGAGAGTTAGTATCATCACCACGCACATATTGATTGGACACATATTGTGCATCGCCACCTAAGAAAAAGTGCTGGAAGAGTTCATATTCCGAGCCAAACTTTAGAGTGTTTTCAGGAATACTCGGGATTTTATTGCCCGCCACCACCGCTTCTGCACCCAAGCCATTATATAAAGAGGCAGAGGATTGATAAGTCGCATCTACAAAACCGTAGTTAATATACCAATTTAACTTTTCAAAGGCTAAGCCATTTAAACCAAACTCAATACCTTGGCGTTTAGTTTTACCCACATTAGCAAAGTAACCTTTGGTGGTGCCAACATTTTGGAACAAAATATCATTGGTGTTAATGGTTTCATAAAAAGATAAATTCCATTTAAGCGCGGTGCTAAACTTCCCTCTTAAGCCGGTTTCTAGGGTATGAGAGACCACCGGATTTAACGGTGGATCTGATAAGAAACTATTGGGTAATGTACAAGGTGCGTCAGGGTTAGCACAGGTGAGTTCCACCGGCGTGGGGGCTCTAAAACCCTCATTGTAGTTAAAGTAGCTAGTAAATTCTTGTAAAGGGGTCTTAAGTGCTAAGGCATCAAAAGGATTAAACGTTAAGCCTGCAGAGGGGTTAAGCCGATCAAAAGTATTATTACCGTTAAGCTCGGTACCCATTTTGTCGCGGGTTATTACTTGCGCTTGTAACCAGTTAGCTGAGGCATTGATATGCATCCACTTAAACACTGAAAAGGTATTAGTGGCAAATACATTTGAATAGGCGTTTTCACCTTTAATATTGACGGTTGTATTGAGTGGCTCAGACGCTACTTCATAAAAATTGGGCAACAAAATAGCGTTTTGTTCGCCAATGGTATAGCCAGTATGGGCATAATTGTAGCCACCACCGAACACAAACTGATTCTCATGTTTGGCAATTTTATAATCTGAGGTTAATTGCACATTCACGCCTGTCCCATTTTGTTTAGCTTTGCCTGCTTGAAAAGAGGCAGGGCTAAAGCCACCATTAATACAATCGGCATAGGTATCGCAATTTCCATTTGTATTGCCCGTATTAGAGTTAATACTAGAATTTACATTGTTACGATTGTAAGTGGTGCCGCTTAATTGCAGTTCGTCTGTTAGCCAGTGATTACCCTTAAGGTTAAAGAAGTACATTGAGTTTCTAGTCGCATCAGGGGCACTAAAAAATGCATTCCAGTTTTGTTGTAAATCTTCTTGTGGAGTAGGGCCTACACCTTGCAAAGAGTTATTGGCATAAGTGAATGACAAATCAATATCAGTACGATCATTTTCCCAACCAATCTTACCAAAGCCCTGATGCACTTGAGAGGGTGAATAGGGCCGCCAGCCATTCTCATTAAATACATTGCCCGCAAAGTACCAATCAAACTTATCTTTTGCGCCACCGATTTCAGCTTGATAGTTTTGGCGACCAAAAGAACCACCACTGGCTAAGGCATTAAAACCAGGATGACTACGACCACTTTTAGTTCTTAAAGATAAAGCGCCACCAAGGGTGTTTAAACCAAATAATGGGTTAGAGCCTGGCATCATTTCCATACTAGAGATAGCGATTTGCGGAATTAAATCCCAATTGATGGTATCGCCAAAGGCTTCGTTAACCCGCACCCCATCTTGGTAAACAGAAATGCCAATGGGTGCGCCTAATACCGGAGAGGCATTAAAACCTCGATAACTGATATCGGGTTGGTAGGGGTTATTTTGTGTGTCATTGATATTAACGCTTTGTAATTGGCGGTTCATAAAGTCAGGCAGATTAATAGCTTCATGGCGCTGAATATCTTCATCTTCGACTGCTTGCACATTGCCGGATATTTTCTTTAAAGCCAAACCGTTTGAGCCTATCGGTGTAGTACCAACCACTTCTACATCAGGGAGTTCAAACACATCCACCGGTGGTTTATGTTCGGTTACGTTTTCTGTTTCTGCGGTCTCTTTAACAACGGTTTTTTTATCAATTTTTTTAGAGGTGTCCGTGTCTGCGTTAACGATAGTTGTTAAAGACAGAGGTAAAACAGCGAGTAATAAATGTTTACGAAGGTGTCTGTAAGTCATAAATCTTAGTGAGTATCTTTTTAAAAAATATTACCGCTATTATAAAAGTTTTTGACTAGGAAATTTTCCCGAATATTAAGGGTGTAATAGCTATGCATCTGTCTGTAAAACCATAGCATCTATATATTACTTGTTATAATTTACTAACAAGCTCACATATCGATTAAAACCTTTCAATAATGCTAAGTACTCTAGTTCGTTTTTCTATCCGTTTTTACGGAATTGTGATCGCTTTGGCGGTCATTATTTTAGTGTATGGTGGCTATCGATTTACGACTGCAGGCTTAGATATCTTTCCTGAATTTTCGCCTAAACGCGTCATTATTCAGACAGAAGCGCCAGGCTTATCGGCCGAACAAGTTGAGGTTTTAGTCACAAAGCAAATAGAAACAGGTATTAGTGGTTTAGTGGGTATGGAGTCGGTGCGCTCAGAATCTATTCAAGGCCTTTCTATTATCACCGCAACTTTTAAAGAACAGACCGAGGTGTATCGCAATCGGCAGCTTATTAGTGAGCGGTTAGCTAATTTATTAACACATTTGCCTTTAGGTGTTACGCCAGTAGCTATTCCGTTATCGTCTTCTTCGGCTACTGTATTAACGCTAGGATTAAATTCTGATACTAAAGACTTAATGGCCTTACGAAGTTTAGTGGATTGGACAGTCGTGCCCAGATTATTAGCTATTCCAGGGGTGGCGGATGTTAATGTGTTTGGTGGTCAGGTCGCCCAGTTACAAATTCAAGTTAATCCTATTCAGTTACAACGCTTTAATTTAGCACTCAGTGATATTGTGCAGGCTGCTGCACAAGCGGGCGTGATTCAAGGTGGTGGTTTTATTGAAACCGCTAATCAACGTTTTACTGTGCAAGTGAGTGGGCAACCAAATACTCCAGCAGAATTTGCCAAGATTATCGTTAAGCGGGAACACGGTCGCAGTATTAGTTTAGGTGAGGTCGTGAGCATTAAATATGCGCCAGAACCATCGATTGGTGCCGCACAAATTGGCGGTAAAGCTTCTATTGTATTAATGGTGATTGGTCAATATGGTGCCAATACCTTAACGGTCTCTCGGCAGGTGGAAGCTTTATTAAAAGAGTTTGAGCCGGTGTTTAAAAACGAAGCCATTAACTTTTATGAGCATCTGTTTCGGCCTGCAGATTATATTGAGCGCTCAATTAGTAATTTATCAGGGCATTTATTGCTGGGTGGCTTGTTTGTTTTAATTGTTTTATACGGCTTTCTGTTTAACTTTCGTACGGCTTTTATATCCGCAACGGCCATTCCCGTTTCTTTAATGGGTGCGGTGTTAGTGTTATTAGAATCGGGGGTTAATTTAAACATCATGGTGCTCGGTGGATTAGCTATCGCCTTAGGGGAAGTGGTCGATGATGCCATCATTGATACTGAGAATATTTTTCGACGCTTAAGAGAAAACCGCTTATTAGTAAAACCTTTATCAGTTACTCAAGTGGTTTATAGCGCCTCTTTAGAAGTAAGAAGTTCGGTGGTGTATGCCAGTTTTATTGTCGCGTTGGTGTTTGTCCCTTTATTAACCTTAACGGGTGTGGCAGGGCGCTTGTTTGCGCCTTTAGGTTATTCTTATATCTTGGCTATCTTAGTGTCTTTAATTGTTGCACTTACTTTAACCCCAGCGCTGTGTTATTTATTGTTAGGCTCTAAATTAGATCAAGAGAATGATCCACCTGTTATCAAATGGTTAAAACCTTTATATGAGCGTGTGCTGGCCTATTTTATTAAGCACTTTTACGCCCTTATTATGGGGTGTTTAGCCCTGTGTTTAATCAGTGGCTTGGCGTTTATAAAGTTAGATAGCAAATTTTTACCAGAACTACGCGAAGGTCATTACATTGTGCACACCAGTAGTATTCCGGGCACTTCATTAGCAGAATCTATCAGAATCGGTAGTCAGTTAACGGAACAGTTTTTAGCTATTCCGGGTGTGCAATCGGTTTCACAATGGGCGGGCCGGGCAGAGCGGGGCGCTGATACTTATGGTAGCCATTATAGTGAATATGAAGTGCGCTTAGAGGCCTTATCAGGTGCGCAACAACAAGCCATATTAAATCAATTAAGAGAAATCTTAGCCGACTTTCCGGGCATCAGTTTTGAAGCGAATACCTTTTTGACAGAACGCATAGATGAAACTATCTCTGGTTATACTGCCCCTGTCGTGGTTAATTTATACGGAGATGATTTAAATATCCTAGATAGCCAAGCACAACAATTAGCGGCCTTAATGCGTGAAATGCCGGGTGCAGCGGATGTGCAATTAAGATCACCACCGGCTACGCCCTTATTACAAATTCATTTAAATTTAGATCAGCTTAATTATTGGGGCTTAATGCCGGCAGATATGGTAAATGCGGTGCAAGCGGCTTATGAAACTAAGGTGGTGGGTAAGCAATTAAAAGGTAATCGGGTGGTGGATATTGCCGTGGCATTAGCTCCAGAACTTAGAGAACAGCCAGAAGCCATAGAACAGTTATTATTAAAAACGCAGGATGGCGGTTTGATAAAGTTAGGGCAAGTGGCTGAAATTAGATACACCGCCAGTCGCTATAATATTCTGCATCAGGGTGCACAGCGCAGGCAGACGGTTACGTGTAATGTGCTTAATGCCGACATGGATACGTTTATGCGGGACCTTAAAGCCAAAGTCTTTAAAGAAATTCCAGTATCTGCAGCCAGTTATCCGGAGTTTACCGGTGCCGCTGTGGAGCAAGCCGCGGCCAGAGAAGAATTAATCTTACATGCTTTGTTAGCCGGAGTTGGTGTACTTATTTTTATTTATATCGCGATAGGTAGTTTGCGTAATACTGCCCTAGCATTATTAAATTTACCGTTTGCCTTGGTGGGAGGCATAGTCGCGGTGTTGGTAACCGATGCGACATTATCGGTAGGCTCTATCGTAGGATTTGTGACTTTATTTGGTATTACCGTGCGTAATAGCATTATGTTACTGTCCCATTATCGGTACTTAGTGCAAGTGGAAGATAGGCAGTGGAATTTAGACACTGTTATACTAGGCGCGCAAGAGCGTTTACCTTCTATTTTAATGACAGCCTTAGTGACCGCTTTAGCGATGTTACCAATTGCTTTTAATAGTGATAATCCGGGGCGAGAAATTATGGGGCCCATGGCCGCCATTATTATCG
>CAJADF010000130.1 GCA_903938485.1 uncultured Methylococcaceae bacterium | reverse complement strand
ATTACTCACGATACATTCCCCTATCGCTCCGATAGTGTACTGATTACTCACGATACATTCCCCTATCGCTCCGATAGCGTACTGATTACTCACGATACATTCCCCTATCGCTCCGATAGCGTACTGATTACTCACGATACATTCCCCTATCGCTCCGATAGCGTACTGATTATTCACCCTTCATTCCCCTATCGCTACGATAGTGTACTGATTATTCACGATTCATTGTCGACCACACACCGTTGGCGGCCACGTCAATGCAGCATTACGTGCCTGTCAATAGCGCTCCCTCCCGACTATTTCATTACTGTGACAACGTTAAATAAACCATGACATTAATAAACAAATAAGGTATTCTACGAAAAGTTAAGACACTGATTATCTAATAAACCGATCAACTAAACCGAAAAAATCTATGTGCGGAATAGCTGGCATTTATGCCTTTTCAACGAATACACCTCCTGTAAATACAGAAGAACTTATCCGCATCAGAGACACCATGACCAACCGTGGACCGGATGGTAAGGGCTTATGGGTATCAGCTAACAAACGGTGTGCCTTAGCCCATCGGCGCTTAGCCATTATTGATTTAACAGAGGCTGGCCATCAACCAATGTCTACAGCAAATGGTCGATTCCATATTAGTTTTAATGGTGAGATATATAACTATATCATCGAAGTGAATTTTACCTAAGTGATTGTCTTTTATCAGGCTTTGAAAAAAGAATTCTTCGGCAACATCACCTTGGTTTTTACCGATATTACCCAGATTAACACCAATACGCTCAAGCTTTTCATCGGTACGCTTCATTTGTTCGTCAGTTGCTTTTTGTGCAACAGCAAGACCCGCAACCAATGCCTTTTGCTGTTCATGGAGAGCCAACCCGTTCGTGGTGAGCCAACCCGTTCATAGTGAACCTGTCGAACCACATCCTTCGACTATGCTCAGGATGAACGGGATAAAATTATCCTTGGACTATGCTTCCTTCGACCAGCTCAGGACGAACGGGATAAATTTACCCTTAGAACCAAAACAAATCATACACTTGTGTTATACTCAGATTTGCAGTTAAATTAAAAGTAAAGGCAATAGTGATGTTTGATGATAAGTTTTTTGATGATTGGCTGGATACACAAGCACAAAAAGTAATGGAGCAAGTTGCGAGTGGCCAAAGCATTTCATCTGATCAAATGATGATTTTAATGCTTAAATTGTTATCGCGGCGATTAAATTTCTATAAATAACGAGTACCTGTTGGTTCAATTATTATTGCGATATCAGATAGTTTTGATGTGGTACCCATTGGTATATATTAGTCGTTCGTGGTGATCTTTCCGTTCGTGGTGAGTCTGTCGAACCACATCCTTCGACTATGCTCAGGACGAACGGGATAAAATTATCCTTCGACCAGCTCAGTATGAACGGGATAAATAAAGTGCGTGGTGATCTTTATGTTCATGGTGAGCCAATCCGTATTCTGCCTTCCGTTCATGATTAGCTAACCCGTTCGTGGTATAACTACTGAGTATGCAGCTTTTCTTGAAGCCAGACTTTAATAAGAGACTGATAAGGGACATCTCTAGCGTTAGCGGCTGCTTTTATTGAATCTAGTAGATGCTGAGGTAACCGTAAAGAAATCGTTTGCGTACTGGGCTTTAAATTAGGTAGCACTACTTGTTGTGCCTTAGTCCAATCTACAAAATCAGTTGAATCCGCATTATCTTGCTCCCAAAACCGACGCTCTTCAATTTCGTTTGCAAATGTGGGGATTGTTTTAAATGATTTGCTCATAAATACTGCGCTCCTTTTTATGCATATCTCTAGCCGATATTACCCGTATACTTTCGTCATTATTTCGCAACGTAAATGTTATGTGTAATAAGCGTTGTTGGTGTGACTTACCCAAAGCATGCAATCGACCTTCAATTTGGCTGTGTTTAACATCAGTCATTATGAACAAAGGTTGATTGAAAAATACCTGCTCAGCTTCAGCCATTGATACACCATGCTTGTCATTTTTACGTGCATTGCCCTCATCCCAATTGAATGAGGTAATTTTTGTAAGATCAATCATAGATGTATATTATGATTATATACACATAATTGCAAAATAATATCCTAGAACACATCCTTCGACTATGTTTCCTTCCACTATGCTCAGGATGAACGGGATAAATAACCTTCATTGGTATATATTAGTCGTTCGTGGTGAGCTTTCCGTTCGTGGTGAGTCTGTCGAACCACATCCTTCGACTAT
>CAJADF010000129.1 GCA_903938485.1 uncultured Methylococcaceae bacterium | reverse complement strand
CCGCGTTGTTATTTGTAAAAAGGCAACAAAAAAATAAATACAAAAAAACTTCAATTACAGGCAATTTTTGTAAAAAACTGTCTTAAAAATAATGTATCGCACCGATTAATGGGGTGCGTTGATTAATTGATAGTTTTACAGATACAGTATTTAATAAAGCCTCAAAACGACCCTTAGCTATAAATGCCTTAATAAACTGCCCTGACTGCATGGCTGGCAATATTTTTACGCCAATGCCACCACCAATAAACACGCCACCCGTCGCTAAGGATTTTAAAGCTAGATTCCCCGCTTCGGCACCATAAATCTCAACAAATAAGCGCAAGACTTCTACGCATAGTGGATCTGTACCCGCCAACCCCAAACCTGAAATAACGGCGTTTCTATCTGCATCAGCGCTTAACTGCTCAACTTCTGCACAAGGCGCTGCAAAATCTTGGGTCCGTAAAAAATCATATAAATGACTAAATCCTACACCCGACAAAATGCGTTCATAACTCACATGGCCTGGAGTTAATTCTCTTAGATAAGCTAATAAAGCATCTTGTTGTGCAGTTTGAGCTGCAAAATCCGTATGCCCACCCTCGGTAGCCATCGGGTGATATTTTTCTTCATCCCAATATAACAAGGCTTCACCCAAACCAGTACCGGCCGCGATGACTGCACAAGTGCCTTTTTGACTAACTGCATTGGGATTTAACTCAATTAAATCTGTTTCTGGGAGATACAACATGCCCAAAGCCATCGCTTCTAGATCATTTAATAACTTTACTTTAGACGTATTTAATTGGGTTTTAAGAGCCTGACCATCCAATAACCAAGGAAGATTGGTGGTTTTACAAACTTGATTAACCACAGGTCCTGCCACTCCAAAACATGCGGAAGTTATCGAAGCATCCTGTGGTAAAAACTCAGCTAAAATATCATCAAAAGTCGCATATTGTTGACTGGCATAAGTGACTTCTTTAACGCACGTCGTGCTGTTATCTGGCTCTTTAATTAAAAGACATAAAACTGTCTTTGTGCCACCAATATCCCCTGCTAAGATCATTTATGCTGCCTCTTGGTTATTTTCAAGTAGATAGATTAACGCATCCAAAATACCGTTGGCAACTTTATGAGGCGGTAACTGATAAAACGCTTGCCATGCAGATGAGACCTGCTCATCATAAGAATCTGAATGTTCTGGATGAATTTGCAACCAACTTAACCTTACCGCATGGCCGATTAAAATATCTGTTAGTAAGGTATCGTCAATTTGTAACTCTGGATTATCTTTAAAGATTAAAGCCAGCACCTTTAGGGCTTCTACAGTTAATTGTCGATACACCGGTGCCTGAATCTTATTGAGTAAATGATTCACCACCAATTTAAAGCTTTGTTCACCTTCTGTCATTTGGGACAAGGTATTTTCACTGTCTAAACGATTTTTACTGTTTAACTTTCCACCCATCATTAGGCCTTTACAATGATGCAGAATCTCCCAAACACTGTCATAAAAGGCTTTAGTTTCTCGCCCCACACTACCTTGTTGCTCTCGCCAATCATACCAATTAATTATTTCTTGGCTATTGTTAGGATCCATAGCTACAGAAAAACGCGCATGGTTTAATTTACGACTACTGCCTTCATAATGTAAATTTTCGGCAAGGCCTAGTTCTTCTTCTGTATTAGTAAAATCATCTAAAGTTTCTTTTAATTTCTTTGATAAAGAGAACGGTGACAAGCTTAACAACTCATTAAAGGCTTGATCTAAGGTATCGCAACCTGAGTCTCTTTTTTGCCTAACTATCAATAACTGCATGATATGACCCACTCTTATGGTGTGCATATCTTTAAATAATAGGGGTTTAGACTTAATCAACATACCTAGATAAATGATTAACTCTTGGATAATAATATGCTCACTCGCGTCATTATTATTAAATGTACGAATCAGTTGTAATATCTCAAAGGAATCGGCAGGCCCATTTAAGGTGGCTTTACCACTATAAGCCCGACCTAAAGTTAATGCGTGCTGTCTCACTAATATCTCAGTAGCAGCTTGCTCTAAATTGATATCGTATTTACCTAATAAGCCTGCACAACGACGTACGATTGACCATTCGTGTTGGTCACCTGCCCTTTCGTATAATTCGGATAATAAGTCTGCCACGGTAGCGACTTTACCTTCTGAGTTAACCAAGCCTGTTTCGTAATCTAAACCGTGGCGTTGGGTTAACAACATTAATATTTCTAGATGTGCATACAGATTTGCATGAATATTTAACTGAATAAAAAGTTCACTGTCGCTGGCAATTTCCCATTCAGTGAGCAATAAAATATCTAAGGGGAATGAGGGTTCATCACTAATGGGGAGTAATTGATAAAAAGGTCGCTCACTATCTTCCCACTTGGCTTCTGAAAATCTAAAGTCATGTAATTGATTGATCTTTTCATAATTAGCAGTTTCTGAAAAATCTTTCAATGCCCCAACTTTAACAGGAATCCCTTTAGTAACGCCTTGTTGTAATTCGTTAATAAAATCAATAAGAATAGCGCTGTGTCGACTATCTAACATATTATGTTTGATAGTCATGGCTACCACAGGATTACCCTGTTTATCCCAATGCCTGTATATATAAGATAACTCGACGCGTAATCTTTGTATTAACAAATGATTATCCATCGCTAAATAGAAACCTTTTTGGTTAAGACATTGTGGGGTAAATATTAAGGGTTCACCCGCTAAGGTATATAACTTTGAGGTAGCTAAACTACGCAATTGTCTTAAAGGTCGACCGGTTAAACCGATGCGATCATTTCGACCGACTTGCGTGTAAGCCATAGACAATTCAGTAGCCTCGCGGATCTGAAATGGCGCGAGCTCGGCTAAAGTTTGCGTCTCAATATTATGTTCACGTAAGCGCCTTTGTACTTCATCGTCTTGCGAAACTAACTGAATTTGAATGGTGTAATCTTGCGAATTTTTAAGCTTTTTATGCCTACCGAGTGGATCAATATCATCACAACTTAATAAGCCATCTTGAATTAAACAGCCCAACATAAATAAACTTTGTGCCCATACTAAAGGCACATTTTCATTAGGAATACGATCTTGGCTGCGTGGATTAGCTTTTTCGGCAGCAATTAAATCTGCAGGCACGATATATAATTCGGGTAATAAATATTGGCCATTTTGCTCAACCAATAAAGCTTCTAGTTTGGCGCGATACTCTTTGGCAGCTACTTGATTATCCGCACATAGATTATTTAATAATAAATAGGTAAAAAATAAAGGCCATTCACACTCTATATCCATAAACTGTTTAAGTTCATGCGGGTCATAATGCAGTTTATTATGATCTTCTATAACAGTTTGATGACCATCTAATAAAAAGCGTTTACAGCCATACCGACCTTCTAACTTTTGACAAATTAAGGCTTCGGTTTTTAAACGTATCGCTTCATCATCGATGGCAAAAGCCGGAAATCCAGTCACGCTTAATACCGCTGAATCCACTTCTTTTGAGATTGATTCTCTGGGTAATAATGACTCTAAAGTAATTCGAGTTCGCGCTATATCATCACTAATAACATGCACGATTGAAGCTTGGCCACCATCTTTACCAAATAGGTTAAAACCAGACAAGGCTTCTAAGGCGGCTTTTGCCATGCCTATTGAACTCGCATTTAGCTCCGCTATGCCGTGATTAATTTTGTTGCCACGTTCCCAAATACCATAATCTGGAGTTCTATAAGTACGGCTAATATAATGCACTAAGTTTTGCACAAAATTGACTTCATCAATGGTAAACACAATGCGTAAACCAGATTCGGTCATTTGTGCCAACATCAGTAAAAATAATGAGGTTGCATCTAATTGTAAATGCCCCCACTCATCATCACCCACAACACAGTTACCCGATTTAGTGTCGTATTTAGCATGTAAGGCATCAATTGGCTTTTGAGTTTGTTTAAACTTTTCAACTTTAGGTGCTTGACGCATCATTGCCGTTAACAAGCCTCTCATCAACTTAACGACACTTTGTTCTAGCACATAAGTTCGATCTTGTGCGCCATCAACCCGGCGATAAGCTAACGCAAGCCCCCAAGCAGAAAGAATACTATAAACGTTGTCCCTAACCCACGCATCTGTGTAATTCCCATGCACAGTCACTGCTGTACTTGCAGGCAACAAACCAGTTACCCAATCTTGTTTATTTAAGATAATGTCTTGAACTTGTTGATAATAAGTGTCAAGTTTGGCGGAAGAATCATTCAATTTCATGTCAATTAAGATACCAACTGAGTACAAATAATCATTTAATATGAGAAAATAAGCACATAAAGTGCCAATAATGATTTTTTGTTTATTATTTTCAATACACCAGTCAAAATTACAAATATATCTGTAAAGTAGCTCTATATTAATAACTTATAGAGGGCTAGTACACCTAAGTAACGATTCTTTTATAGAATTGTAATAAATAAAATGAATTAATTAAGTTGCACCAACCTCAATCAAATCATAAAAAACGCACTGAAAATGTGCCAAAAAAAAGGGCCTTACGGCCCTTTTTTAGAAAATAGCACTTATATTTATTCGCTATCTTCTTCTTTATCAACTTCTTTAATACTTAATCTAACTCGACCTTGTCGATCAATCTCAAGTACTTTTACTCTTACTATGTCACCTTCATTCAAACGATCACTTACTTTATCAACATGCTCGTCAGATATTTGTGAAATGTGAACAAGACCATCCTTACCAGGTAATATAGTAACGAATGCACCAAAGTCCATTAAGCGAACTACTTTACCTTCGTAAGTTTTACCTACTTCAACTTCTGCTGTTATTTCTTCAATCAAGCGACGAGCTTCTTCACCAGCCGCTTTATCTACCGAAGCTATTTTTACAATACCGTCATCAGTTAAATCAATGCTAGCACCAGTTTCTTCAGTAATACTTCGAATAGTTGCACCACCTTTACCGATGACTTCACGAATTTTACTAGGATCAATCTTAAAAGTAATTATGCGAGGAGCAAAATCTGACATCTCATCGCGAGTATTTGCCAGTGCTTTATTCATCTCACCTAAAATGTGTAGACGACCTTCTTTAGCCTGCGCTAAAGCAGTTTTCATAATTTCTGCAGTAATACCATCAATCTTGATATCCATTTGCAATGCAGTTATACCATTTGCGGAACCTGCAACTTTAAAATCCATATCACCTAAGTGGTCTTCATCACCCATGATGTCAGATAATACAGCAAAGTTGTCACCTTCTTTAATCAAGCCCATTGCAATACCTGCAACTGGTGCAGATAAAGGAACACCTGCATCCATTAACGCTAAACTACTTCCACACACTGAAGCCATTGAACTTGAGCCATTAGATTCAGTAATTTCAGATACCACACGAATTGTGTATGGAAATTCATCCATATTAGGTAGAACGGCAGCTACACCACGTTTTGCTAATCGGCCATGACCGATTTCTCGACGCTTAGGTGATCCAACAAAACCTGTTTCACCAACACTGAATGGAGGGAAGTTGTAATGCAACATAAAAGGTTCTTTATATTCACCCGCTAATGCATCAATGATTTGAGCATCTCGAGCTGTTCCTAATGTAGCAACAACTAATGCTTGTGTTTCACCACGAGTAAATAATGCTGAACCATGTGTCCTTGGTAGTACACCTGTTCTGATCGAGATAGGTCTAATTTTGTCTAATGGACGACCATCAATACGCTTACCTTCATTTAGAATCGCATTTCGTACAATACGATATTCTAAATGCTCAATGATGCCACGAATGGCATTTTCAGCATATGTTTCAGATAGTTTTTCTACAACAGCAGTACGAATTCCTTTTAATTGTTCTTGGCGCACTAGCTTTTCAGGGACGGTATAAGCCTGTTTAATACTTTCCTCAACTTCATGTGTCACTAATGCTACTAATTCAGAATTTTCATGGGGCGCAACCCATTCAACCACACCAGCACCTGCAGCATTGGCAAACTCATTTATTGCATTAATAGCCGTTTGCATATGCTCATGTCCAAACAACACTGAGCCTAACATAATTTCTTCTGAAAGACCTTTTGCTTCAGACTCAACCATTAACACCGCTTGTGAAGTACCTGCTACAACTAATGTCAAATCTGACTCTTTGAGTGTTTCAGGAGATGGATTTAAAATATAAGCACCATCTTTGTAGCCAACACATGCAGCACCAATAGGTCCATTGAATGGCAGCCCAGATACAGCTAATGCGGCAGAAGCCCCTAATAGGGCCGGAATTTCAGTATCAACTGCGGGGTTCAAAGATATTACAGTGGCAATAATTTGAACTTCGTTAGTGTAACCTTCGGGAAATAGTGGCCGGATTGGACGATCTATTAATCGAGAAATTAATGTTTCTTGTTCACTAGGACGGCCTTCTCTTTTAAAGAAACCACCAGGAATCTTACCAGCGGCATAGGCTTTTTCTTGATAATTAACTGTTAAAGGGAAGAAGTCTCCACCATTTGCTTCTTTTTTACCGACTACAGTAACAAGTAAAGAAGTACCATCTACATCAATTATAACTGCACCATCTGCTTGACGGGCAATTTCACCAGTTTCTAAAGTAACAAGATTGTCACCGTACTGAAATTCTTTCCTAATAGGATTCACTATAGGTTTCCTTAGTTTTAAGGTTATTTAAGGGCTTTATTAGGCTTTTACAACTTTCCTAACTAACAGCTGTGGCGTTTGGCTAATTTAGCCGAGGTATATCGGAAGCTTGAACAAAAAACTGCGAATAATTAATTTAAATTTTTTAATATTTCAATTTATTATTCACAGTTTATGATGTTCAATTAATTTTTTACTTACGTAAACCTAATCGTTCAATTAATGAACGATAACGGTCGCTGTCTTTGTTTTTCAAGTAATCAAGTAATTTACGACGTTGATTAACCATACGTAACAAGCCACGACGTGAATGGTTGTCTTTTTTATGTGCTGCAAAATGCGGTGTTAAGTGAAGTATATGTGCTGTTAATAAAGCAACTTGAACTTCTGGAGATCCAGTATCAGTTTCTGATTGACGATATTCTTCTACTACTGCTCTTTTTTGTTCTGCTGTAAATGGCATTATAATCCCTAAGATTAAATTAAAATTAAAGTTGACGTAGCAACTTTTCTGTAAACTGATTTCCACGATAGGGTGTAGAAAACAATATTTTCGACAATGACCTTTAAAAATCACTGCTCATTATTCATATTAAACAATTTCTTCGGTGCTATTCTACCATCTAAAGACAATTCACCCAAGCCTAAAAAAACATCATCGTGATACAGTCTAACCATCTCAGGTTTAGTTGGTCCATTGAAATCAGTTATACAGAAAAATTGTATAGATTGACCGTAATTTATTGCCCTAGCCTGTGCCACAGATATCATAACTTTCTGATACGCTTCTAAAGGTTTATCAACTTGTATAAGTTCTTTATACAAGGACTCTACTGACATTTCAGAGAGTTGTTCAATCGTCTTAGCATCTTGAATATTAAATCGACCCGCTGTGATTCGTCTTAACTCAGCAACTGTAGCACCACATCCCAATTCATTACCAATATCTTCTGCCAATGACCTAATATAGGTTCCTTTGGAACAAGACACGTCTAAAGTTAATAAATTAGGTGTTTTAGATTTAGCATTTTCGAAATTTACAAAAACCAAATCATAGATTTTTATTCGCCTAGACTTCCTATCAACAATTTGTCCTTCTCGCGCCAACTCGTATAACTTTTTACCATTGTGCTTTAATGCCGAATACATAGGAGGGACCTGATCAATCTCCCCCTTAAACTTTTCCAAACAAAAGATAATTTCATCAAATGACAAATCTGGTACTAACTGGGTAGCAATAACCTGTCCTTCAGCATCACCGGTATCAGTTATAACTCCGAGTTTTATGACGACCTGATAACGTTTATCGTCATCAAGCATTAAAGCCGAAACCTTAGTAGCTTCACCAAAACACAAAGGCAACAAACCTGTCGCTAATGGATCAAGACTACCTGTGTGCCCAGCTTTATTTGCATTATATAAACGTCTAACCTCTTGTAATGCTTTATTAGATGAAACGCCTAAGCGTTTGTCCAACAATATAATACCGTGGACATTGAGCCCAGATTTACGCTTTGACATTTCCGAAAATTAATCTAAATTATGCTTAACTACATCACTCAATAATTCAGCAACTCTCATACCAGTATCAAATGAATCATCATAATAAAAGCGTAACTCGGATATATGTCTTAAACGCATTCTTTTAGCCAATTGATGACGTATGACAGGTGCTAACTCATTTAACAATTTAACATTAGCACGCTTACCTTCATCATTTACATTCAATACCGTCACATATACTTTTGCAACAGCAAGGTCTTTTGTGACTACTACTTCATTTATGGTAACGAAACCTAACTTAGGATCATCAATATCTCGCTGAAATATTAACGAAAGTTCTTTCTGTATTTGAGATGAAACTCTCGCATTTCGACCAAACTCTTTTGCCATTAGCCTATAGTTCCCGCTTAATTTCTATGCGTTCAAATACTTCAATTTGATCTCCGGGCTTAACATCATTGTAGTTTTTAACACCAATACCACATTCCATGCCCATTTTAACTTCAGCCGCATCATCTTTGAAGCGTCGCAAAGATTCCAACTGCCCCTCAAAAATAACCACGTTTTCACGTAATACACGAATAGGCAAGTTTCTCTTAACATAACCATCAACGACCATACATCCCGCAATAGCACCGAATTTAGGTGACTTGAAGACATCTCTAACTTCAGCAAGGCCAACTATTTGCTCTTTAATTTCAGGTGCCAACATGCCGCTAATAGCTTTTTTGACTTCATCAATTGCATCATAAATTACGCTGTAATAATGTAAATCAATATTTTTCTCTTCTATTAACTTTCTAGCTGTTGCATCTGCTCTAACATTAAAGCCAATTAAAATGGCGCCAGACGCTAAAGCCAAGTTTGCATCACCTTCATTGATACCGCCTACTCCACCGAAAACAACTTTAACTTCTACTTCATCGTTAGATAACCCAACTAATGAACCTCGCAATGCTTCCAAACTGCCTTGCACATCAGTTTTAATGACAAGATTGACACTCGCCAATTCACCGCTAGTCATTCTAGAGAAAACTTCATCTAATTTTGATGCTTGTTGTGCAGCATGTTTAGAGAATTTTTTACGATCTTCACGATGCTTAGCTAAATCTTTAGCGATACGTTCATTCTGAACGACTAGGAACTCATCACCGGCATTAGGCGTACCTGATAAACCTAAAATCTCTACGGGTACACAAGGTCCAGCTTCTTTAATTGCTTTACCATTTTCATTAAACATGGCACGTACACGACCAAACTCTTGGCCACACAGCACCATTTGGCCGCTCTCTAAAGTACCTTTTTGAACCATTACTGTTGCAACAGCACCACGGCCTTTATCAAGCCTTGATTCAATAACTAATCCAGATGCAGCACCTTCGATAGGCGCTTTAAGCTCAAGAATTTCAGTTTGTACAATTAAAGCCTCGATTAAATCATCGATACCTTCACCTGTTTTAGCAGAAATCTTTAAGAACTGAACATCGCCACCCCACTCTTCAGCGATAACATCTATCACAGATAATTCTTGCATTACTTTTTCTGGGTTTGCATCTGGCTTATCAATTTTGTTAACCGCAACAATGATAGGAACATTTGCCGCTTTTGCATGCTCAACCGCTTCTTTGGTTTGTGGCATCACACCATCATCAGCAGCAACAACCACGATAACTACGTCTGTGATATCAGCACCACGTGCACGCATTGCAGTAAATGCAGCGTGACCTGGGGTATCTAAAAAGGTTACAGCGCCATGATCAGTTTTAACTTGATATGCACCAATGTGTTGAGTAATACCCCCCGCCTCACCAGCCGCAACTCGCGTTTTACGAATATAATCTAGTAGAGATGTTTTACCATGATCAACATGCCCCATGATTGTAACAATCGGCGCACGAGGCAACTCAACGCGGTTATCTTCTTCTTGAGCCTCTGCCAACATTTCTTGCTCAAGATCATCATCGCTCTGCATGATTGCGTTGTGACCCATTTCTTCAACAAGAATTGCGGCTGTATCTTGATCGATACTTTGATTGATAGTCGCCATGATGCCTAGCTTCATCAAATGCTTAATAACCAATGCAGCTTTTACACTCATTTTTTGTGCTAAATCAGACACGATGATCATTTCTGGTATCGTGACATCCTTCACTATAGGAGCAACAGGCATTTCAAATTGATGTTTACCATCTGATTGGATATTTGTTCTTACAGGTTGCTTACCTTTTTTCTTAGGTCGTTTACCATCTTTTCCAGAAGAACGCTCACCGTCTTCTTGGTTTTTACGGTGTAAAGTCTCTTGTTTTGCTGCAGCTTGCTGCCTCACTTTGTCAGCATTTTTTCTAATGGATTCTTCCAAACGCTGTTCTTTTTCAAGTTGTTTTTTACGTGCGTCTTCAACTTCCTTTGATTTACTTGATTTTTCTTGTTTATTTTTCTTTTCTTCTTTTACTTTAAGTGCTTCAAATTTAGCTTCAGATACGACTAAGTCAACGGGTTCTATTTCCAATTCATCATCTGCAACTAACAAATTTTCAACTGGTAAATCATCTTGTTCTTCTACAAATGCTTCTTCAACTTTAGATTGGACATTTTCCGTTGCTTTAACTTCATCTATAACTTTTGTATCATTTGTATCTGCACTATCTATATCTTTATCATCTAAAAGAACTTGTGTCGAATCTTTTACCTCAATACTCTTCTCAACGATATCTTCTAGCGGTTGAATATGATCTTTTTTAGCCTCTATCTCTTCAACTTCAGGTCGTTTTATATAGGTTTTCTTTTTACGAACCTCAACACTAATAGTTTTAGTAGTACTACCTGGTACTGAAGCCTGTTTCATTTCAGTAACTTTTCTACGCTCTAAAGTAACTCTTCTAGGTGAATTTCCGCCCTCAGCATCTGTTTTTCCATGACGTTTACGAAGATGCGCTAATAATTGCATTTTTTCATCTTCAGTAATGAAATCATCAGGTGTACTTGCGGACAAGCCCGCCTCCTTTAATTGCTCTAAAAGTCTTTCTAAAGGAATCTTTACTATTTCGGCTAATTGACTTACTGTTTTATCACTCATCTTATACCCCTTAATTATTCGTCATGTGCCTTAAGCAAACCAAGGCTCACGTGCCTTCATAATTAATTTTGCCGCCCGCTTTTCATCCATACTTAAAAGACTTACTAAATCATCTACAGCTAACTCAGCTAAATCTTCCATAGTAATAATACCCTGACCTGCTAACTCGTAAGCCAAATCAGCATCCATACCTTCCATTTCAAGTAAGTCTTGAGCCGGCTCGACTGAATCAATTTTTTCTTCAAAGGCAATTGCACTAATCAATAATGCATCTTTTGCTCTACTTCTTAGTTCATTCACTAACTCTTCATCAAACCCTTCAATATCAAGCATTTCACTGACAGGCACATAAGCAATTTCTTCTACTGTATTAAATCCCTCTTCAGCAAGTATTAATGCAATATCTTCATCAACATCAAGTTGATCAATAAATAATTGTTTAATTTTACCCACTTCAGCTTCGGCACTTAATTCTGCCTTTGATGCATCAAGAACATTTAGTTCCCAACCCGTTAATTGACTTGCTAATCGTACATTTTGACCACCACGACCAATGGCTTGAGATAAATTTTCAGAGCTTACCGCCAAATCCATACTATGTTTATCTTCATCTACTACGATTGACTGAATTTCTGCAGGTAACATAGCATTAATAACGTATTGAGCTTCACTAGGATTCCAAAGAATAATATCTACTCTTTCGCCTGCCAACTCATTGGTAACTGATTGAACTCTAGAGCCTCTCATACCAACACATGCCCCAACTGGATCAAGTCGCGGATCATTACTTTTAACTGCTAGCTTAGCTCTAGACCCTGGATCACGTGCCGCACCCACTATTGAAATTAATCCCTCTCCAACCTCAGGAACTTCTAATTTAAACAAAGAAATTAATAACTCAGGATCAGTCCTACTTACAAATAATTGTGGTCCACGAAGCTCGGATCTAACATCTTTCAAATAGCCTCTGATGCGATCACCAATACGAATAGCCTCTCTAGGAATCATATCTTCTTTAGCAATATAAGCTTCAATATGCCCACCTAGATCTAAATAAACACTGCCTTTTTCAATACGTTTAACGATACCAGTAATCAGCTCACCTACACGCTCTTTGTAAGCAAGAACAATTTTTAGACGCTCAGCTTCTCTAACTTTGTGAATAATAACTTGCTTAGCAGTTTGCGCAGCGATACGACCAAATTCAACCGATTCAATTTCTTCTTCAACAAAATCACCTACATTGATATCAGGATTTTCAAGTCTAGCAACCTCTAACAAAACCTGCGTTGTAGGAGATTCAACATCGCCATCACAATTAGCATCAGCATCAACAACTTCCCATTGCCTGAATGTTAAGTAATCTCCCGTTTTTCTATCGATAGCAACACGTACTTTGATAACATTTACATGTCGTTTAATTGTAGCCGCCTCCAATGCAGACTCAATGGCCTGAAAAATAACTTCCTTTTCAATCTCCCTTTCATTTGAGAAAACTTCCGCTACTAACAAAATTTCTTTATTTGCCATCTCGGCCTCCTTTTTCAATTACGTAAACAGGCACCAAACGCGCTTTACTCATCGCATCAAACGGCACCTCATAAACTTGCTCACTTTCTTCAAGGGTAATAATATCGTCTTTTACTTTTATAACCCTACCAGTAATCTTTCTTCTGCCGTCAATTGTTTTAAACAAATTAACTAAAACTGTACTATCGATATAACGTTCAAATTGGCTAACTTTAAAAAATGGACGATCAGCACCAGGAGATGAAACCTCTAACTGATAATTACCTTGGATTGGGTCTTCGACATCCAATACCCCACTTACTTGATGACTAACTTTTGTACAATCATCAACCAAAACACCATTTTCCGTATCTATATAAATCCTTAGTAACCCATGCTTTGGATGAGGATTATAATCAATCCCAACACATTCATAACCCAACCCTTCAACGATAGGTTCAATTAAGTTAAGCAAATGCTCTGGAGCCTGCTTCATGTTTTCCTCACTGAGTTTTTAAACAAAAAAAAAGAGCCTACGGCTCTTCCATTAACAATCTAATATAAGGCCCCAGTCATCGAAGCCCAGAAAATAAAAAACCCCATTAAGGGGTCTTCAATTATGGTAGCGGGGGCAGGATTTGAACCTACGACCTTCGGGTTATGAGCCCGACGAGCTACCAAGCTGCTCCACCCCGCGATTGATTCAAGCTATTATAAAGACTTATTAAAATTAATCAAGGGTTTTATTACGGTTTCGTAACAATTGCCTTGTATCAAATACACAAGGCAATAAATATTTGCTTAAAACTATATTAAACTTATGGTTTCAGCCCTATTAACAATATCAATAGATACTTTTCCTTCTTGGGCCAACCAACCTATAGCTCTTTGCAAATACTTTTCTTCAACACTAATTTCTTTAGCTAATTTAGAAACACTGATTGGACCATTTTTATCGAGAAACCGCCAAATCTCACCCGCAGCATTACCTACTTTTTCAGACATATTATCACCTTAAAGTTATTGATCAATTAAACATTTAACAGATTAAAAACATTATTATGATTTAATATCATAATTCCCAAACTAATCAATAAACACAGACCTTTAGGCCATATGTACAAATTTAGTGTGCTAGCTAAAAAGTCTACAAAACCTTATCTAATTCAAAGGCACTATGTAAAGCCCTTACTGCTAATTCCATATATTTTTCATCAACAACAACAGAAATTTTTATTTCTGATGTTGCAATCATTCTGATATTTATGCCTTCATCAGCGAGAGCCTTAAACATTGTACTTGCTATACCTGCATGTGAACGCATACCAACTCCCACAATTGATACCTTAACTATACTATCATCACCCGTAACCTTTCTGGCGCCTAATTCTGAACAAGTTTGCTCTAGAATTGCTTTGGCTCGCACATATTCATTTCTATGAACCGTAAAGGTAAAATCAGTCGTTGCATCATCAGCGATATTTTGCACTATCATATCAACTTCAATATTAGAATCAGCAATTGGACCCAATATTTTATGGGCAACACCCGGCAAATCAGGCACACCTGTAATTGTTAGTTTAGCCTCATCCCTATTAAAAGCGATACCCGAAATTAAAGCACTTTCCATTTGTGAATCCTCGAATGTGATAAGCGTACCACACCCTTCTTGAAATGATGATAAAACACGTAAAGCAACATTATATTTACCGGCAAACTCTACCGATCTTATTTGCAATACTTTTGAACCTAAACTTGCCATCTCGAGCATTTCTTCAAAAGTAATATGATTAAGTCTGCGTGCTTTAGGCTCAACTCGTGGATCAGTTGTATAAACACCATCCACGTCCGTATAAATATGACATTCATCTGCTTTTAAAGCGGCTGCTAAAGCAACTGCAGATGTATCAGAACCGCCACGACCTAAAGTAGTAATATTACCAAATTCATCAACACCTTGAAAACCAGCAACCACTACTACTTTTCCTGCGCTAAGATCTACACGCATTTTAGCGTCATCAATCTCCCGAATTCTAGCTTTTGTATGCACACTATCCGTTAAAATTCTTACCTGAGCGCCGGTATATGACACCGCTTCACAGCCTAATTGATGTAGTGCCATAGCCAACAATGCAACAGTCACTTGTTCACCGGTTGAAATTAAGACATCCAATTCACGCGCAGTTGGCTGTGCTTGCATTTCCTTTGCCAAATCAATTAAGCGATTGGTCTCACCACTCATAGCAGATAAAACAACCACTATTTGATCACCCAAATCATGGGCTTTTTTTACTTTTTCAGCGACTGATTTGATTCTTTCTACAGAACCAACCGAAGTACCGCCAAATTTATATACATATAATGCCATTCAATTAAACCTGTCTTATCCGCCCAATTGACCATTAACCCAGGCAGGAACCGCGGCTAATGCCTCGGCTAATCCAGCAGGATTATTTCCCCCAGCCATTGCCAAATCAGGCTTTCCACCACCTTTACCTCCGACTTGAGTGGCTACAAAGTTAACCAACTCACCCGCTTTTATCTGTCCTATTGCATCTTTTGAAACAACAGCGATTAAACTTACTTTTTCACCTTCAACCACTGCCAATACTAAAGCACAGCGGCCTAATTTATTTTTTAATTGATCCGCTAAATCACGTAAAGCTTTACTATCAACCTCTTGAAGCTTAACCGCTAAAACCTTTAAACCCGACACATCGACTGCTTGCGCCAGTAATTGATCACCAGCAGAACTGGCTAATTTTGAATTAAGTCTATCAATTTGCTTTTCTAAAGTTCTGTTTTTTTCAAGCAACTGCTCAATTTTTTCTGGAACCTTATCCGCCGCACTCTTTAAGAGACCCGATACAGCAGATAAAGCGTTATCACGATTGATAATCCATTCAACAGCAGCCGCACCAGTGACCGCTTCAATACGTCTTACACCGGCAGCCACCCCTGTTTCACTGATAACTTTAAAGACACCAATGTCACCAGAGCGTTGCACATGTGTTCCGCCACATAATTCAGTTGAGAAATCACCCATCTTAAGTACACGAACTTCGCTACCGTATTTCTCACCAAATAATGCCATGGCTCCAGCTTGTACCGCTTCATCCTTAGCCATTAACTGCGCAGTAACCGCATTATTTAAACGAATTTGCTCATTAACTAAAGTTTCAATAGTAACTATTTCTTCGGGTGTAACGGGCTCAAAATGTGAGAAGTCAAAGCGTAAACGTTCTGTGTTAACTAATGAGCCTTTTTGACTAACATGCTCACCCAATACATTACGCAAAACAGCATGCAATAAATGAGTAGCAGAGTGATTTAATTCAGTGGCTTTTCTGTCAACCAGATTAACTAAAGCCTCGCAAGCATCATCAACACTTAAAATACCTTGTGCAACTTTACCTCGGTGTAAAAATAAATCCCCCCCCTGTTTTTGAGTATCAAGCACTTCAAAAACGCCAGCCTTAGCTACAATTTGCCCACAATCGCCAATTTGACCACCAGACTCTGCATAAAATGGAGTTTTATCTAACACGACTAAACCTTCTTGACCCGCATTTAAGCTGGAAACTGCCTGTCCTTCACTGTATATAGCAAGCACTTTTACTTGATCAACTAGATTTACATAACCCGTAAATTCTGTTTGCGAATCTAATTTTATTTCTTGGGCGTGTTCAGAATTAAAACTACTAGCAGAACGTGCTCTGTCGCGTTGTGCCGTCATTGCAACTTCAAACCCGGCATGATCCACACTTAAATTATGCTCTCGGGCAAAATCCGCTGTTAAATCAACTGGAAAACCATAGGTATCATACAACTGAAATACAGTCTCACCTGGAATCACCGTGCCTTCTAATTTAGCAACACAAGCCTCCAGAATTTTCATACCTTGACCTAAAGTTTCAGCGAAGCGCTCCTCTTCTTTTTTGAGAATCTTTTCAACCTGTGCTTGAGCTGCTTTTAATTCAGGGAATGCGTCACCCATTTCGCCAGCTAAAGGTGCCACTAACTTATAAAAGAATACATCTTGAATCCCTAAGCGGTATCCATGTCGAATAGCGCGACGAATAATTCGTCTTAATACATAACCACGACCCTCATTTGAGGGTAATACGCCATCTGCGACTAAGAAAGCGCACGATCGAATGTGATCAGCAATAACGCGTAAGGAACTTTTAGTTAAATCAGTAGTCCCTACAATGTCAGCCGCTGCTCTTAAAACAGGTTGGAATAAATCAATCTCGTAATTATTATGTACATGTTGTAATACTGCACTTATTCTTTCTAAACCCATGCCTGTATCAACAGAAGGCTTAGGTAGTGGCGTTAAAGTACCATCTGCAGAACGATCGTATTGCATGAAAACTAGATTCCATACTTCTATATATCGATCACCATCTTCATCAGGGGTACCAGGAGGACCACCGGGAATATCCTCACCATGATCATAAAATATTTCCGAACAAGGACCACATGGTCCGACATCACCCATAGACCAAAAATTATCTTTTGCACCGATTCTTGATAACCTATCGGCAGGCACACCAATTTCTTGTAGCCATATATTTTCTGCTTCTGAATCCTCTTCAAAAACGGTGACCCACAATTTGCTAGCTGGAATCTCAAGTTCTTTAGTTAAAAAATCCCATGCGTAATGGATAGCATCTCTTTTAAAGTAATCTCCAAAACTAAAATTGCCTAACATTTCAAAGAATGTATGGTGTCTTGCGGTATAGCCTACATTCTCTAAATCATTATGCTTACCACCCGCTCTAACACAGCGTTGCGTAGTTACCGCCCTAGTAAAATCCCGCGTTTCTCGACCCGTAAACACATCTTTAAACTGCACCATTCCCGCATTTGTAAATAATAAAGTGGGATCATTGCCGGGGATAAGTGAACTGGAGGGTTCGATTGAGTGTCCGCGTTGATGGAAAAATTCTAAGAAGGAGGTGCGCAACTCAGCGCTAGTCATTTTTTTCATGGTAACTAAGTAATTTAGAAGGGTAAAACTTAATACCCTAGAATTTAATATTTAAATGCTCAAACAAGGTGCTTATTATAGTGTTGGAAAATCCGCGTTGCATTAAAAAACGACTGCGTTTTGCCCATTCATTGCGATCTAGACAAACTTGATCGTCATATTTCTTTAGATAAACTTTTTCAGCTAATTCTAGCCAACTACTCACGGTACTTATAACAATAGGTTCCAAATCAAATTGATTGATACCCTGTTTCTTTAACTCGTAATTTATGTAAACCGGCCCATAACCTTTCTGAATCCGGTATCTTGAATAACTTTCCGCAAACCTTAAATCACTCTGCCAACCTGCTTGAGCCATATCATCTATAACTTTAACAGACATGCCATGCTCAAAGCCTTTGACCAACAATTTATTCAACAATTCTTTTTTACTGTGTTCTCTATTAGCTAACAGTTTAAAACAGAGTTGTTTGATAGCCACTGCATGGCTATCAATTGATCTTACTTCATTCATTCTGTTACTTAATTAAAAGTAAACTTACACATCTAAATCTAATTCTTCAATATCAACTGTTTCAGCAATTGGATGCAGCTTACTAAAAGCTTCGGCTCTAATCTTAACTTCAATTTCTTTTGCTTTATCAGGATGCTCTTTTAAGAAAACTTTTACATTTTCTTTACCCTGACCAATTTTTTCATCGTTATAACTGTACCAAGAACCTGATTTATTAATAAACCCGTAAGTGACCCCAAGATCTACTATTTCACCTAAAAATGAAATACCTTCACCATACAGAATCTCAAATTCTGCTTGTTTAAAGGGTGGTGCTACTTTATTTTTTACCACTTTAACCCGTGTTTCGTTGCCGATAACTTCATCACCCTTTTTAACGGAACCAATTCGACGAATATCTAAACGAACCGATGCGTAAAACTTTAAAGCATTACCACCCGTTGTAGTTTCAGGGCTTCCGAACATAACCCCTATTTTCATTCTGATTTGATTGATAAAAATAACTAAAGTATTAGAGCGCTTAATATTGCCGGTCAATTTTCTTAAGGCTTGTGACATTAATCGTGCTTGCAGACCCATATGAGAGTCACCCATATCACCTTCGATTTCGGCTTTGGGAGTTAAGGCCGCTACAGAGTCAACAACCACTATATCGACAGCACCAGAACGCACTAACATGTCTGTTATTTCTAAGGCCTGTTCGCCAGTATCAGGCTGAGACACTAATAAATCATCAACATTAACACCAATCTTTTCAGCGTAACTTGGATCCAAAGCATGTTCAGCATCAACGAAAGCCGCTGTACCGCCCAATTTTTGCATCTCGGCAATCACTTGCAAAGTTAAAGTTGTTTTACCTGAAGATTCTGGACCATATATCTCAATAACACGCCCTCTCGGTAAACCACCGCAACCCAATGCAATATCAAGACCTAAGGAACCTGTAGAAACCACATCAATATCACGCGAGGCGGCTACATCACCCATACGCATAACAGAACCCTTACCAAACTGCTTTTCAATTTGCATTAAAGCAGCGCCTAACGCTTTCTTTTTATTCTCATCCATTACAAATATCCTGAAGGTTTAAAATACCTAATAATTGCCTATTTTAATTATTATCACATAGACATTTAGCTTCGGGTAGCCAGTTTTATATACTATTGTCAATAGCATCACCAAGAAACCCTATACCACACTAACACAATCTATTAAATTGCAACTGATTATAAAACGTTAGCCTTGTTACGAGCCTCTCTAGCACCCTCCACATTACCTTGTACTTCACGACATTTTGCTATTAATAGCCAACTATGTTTTTTAATAACAGCGTCATTAGCTGCTAATAAAGCCGCTTTTTTAGCAAGATCTTCTGATTCTCGCGGCTTAGAATTTTTTAACTTTAATATAGCCAATTTATAATACAAAGTAGCATTACGAGGTTCAATTCTTATAGCTCTTTCAATAATTATAGATGCAGCTTCAATATTACCAGATTGACTATTCTGATTTGCTGCTGATACTAAAGCGTTGACAGCAGGAGAAAGTGGAGCAAAAGTCTCTAAAGGTTGAAATAAAGTTGCAACAGAAACGGGTATATCTTGCTTCTGCTGCTCGACAACAACAGAACCATTCGAATTATCAATCATAATTGGAGCGGAAGTCGATTCAGTTGGCTGAACTTCAGATTGCTGAGCAACAGAGACACTTTGCTCAACTGCAACTGCTTGCTGTTCTGGAGTTAAAGGCTCTGGGACTAGTGCTTCTATTTTTGGTCCAGAATTAACACTGTCACCTAAGGGTTTAACTTCAACAACTTCTGGAACTACTGGAGCAACAACCTTGGGTGGCGCAACTTTTGATTCAACCACCTTTGTTTTAGACTTCTTGTTTTTTTTATTCTTTGCGGGTACAGCCGTTTTATTCTGTACTTTAACATCACTACCATACAAAGGTGCCGGCTCTTGTGAGCCAGAAAAGACTGCACAACCCACCAATAATGTAGTTACTGCAGAAATTAGAATAATTCTTATAATTAACATACTTTAGAATTAATAAAAGTTGAACAAATACCTAGTAGATTGTATATATAGGACTTAGAAAGGAATATCATCATCAAAATCATCATAAGATGGCGGCGGAGGTGGAGGCATACCTTCTTGCGCACTATTAGGTATGGGTGATTTCGGTTGATAATTTGACTTAGACCCCACTGGGCTACTACTAACGGGTTGATCTGAACCAAAATTAGCCGTACCGCCCGTACGCGTATCTAGCATATGCATTTCTGTAGCGATTATCTCAGTTGTATAACGATCCAGGCCATCTTGACCTTGCCATTTACGCGTTTGTAAACGTCCCTCTACATAAACTTGACCACCTTTTTTAAGATATTCCCCTGCTATCTCAGCTAATCGATTAAAAAAAACAACTCGATGCCATTCAGTGGATTCTTTTCTTTCGCCCGCTTTATCTCTCCACCTAAAGTTAGTCGCTAAGGTAATATTTGCAACTGCACCCCCAGCTGGCATATAACGCACCTCAGGATCGGCACCCAATCTGCCGATCAATGTAACCTTATTCAGCATGTAAGCTCCTTTTTGTAAACAACCATGAAAAGTCTAAATCAATAATATGCATATATTACACAATCGAATAATTTATATTTAAATTATTGTTCATATATGCACGAATTATAAATGCTTTAAAGACCTGATCATATTGTTAGTATTTAATTTACAGTCATCTCCAAAATACGTCCTTATTAAAATCTGTTAAAATAGGGATATATTTGGTTTACTCTGCAATTAGCACTACTTACGATTAGCACCTTATAAAGCTATCTTAACAAACCATAGACTTTTTAACTTTATCTTGAGAACAACACTTTGATTTCTACAGCTAACATAACCATGCAGTTTGGTGCTAAACCCTTATTTGAAAACGTTTCAGTTAAATTTGGTGATGGTAATCGCTATGGCTTAATTGGCGCGAATGGCTGCGGAAAATCAACCTTTATGAAGATTCTAAGTGGCGATTTAGAACCTTCTGCTGGAAACGTGAGCATTACCCCTAATGAAAGATTGGGTAATTTACGTCAGGACCAATTTGCTTATGAAGATAAACGGGTACTTGATGTAGTTTTAATGGGCCACGCTGAAATGTGGGCCGCCATGTCTGAACGTGATGCCATTTATGCTAATTTAGAAGCCAGCGAAGATGATTACATGCACGCGGCAGAATTAGAATCTGTGTTTGCTGAATACGATGGTTATACCGCCGAATCAAGAGCCGGTGAACTTTTATTAGGCTTAGATATACCCTTAGAACAACACACTGGCTTAATGAGTGCTGTTGCTCCTGGTTGGAAACTACGGGTTTTATTAGCTCAAGCCTTGTTCTCAAATCCTGACATTTTACTGTTAGACGAACCGACCAACAACCTTGATATCAATACCATCCGTTGGTTAGAAACTGTTTTAAATGATCGTAACTGCACCATGGTTATCATTTCGCATGATAGACATTTCTTAAACAGTGTCTGCACGCACATGGCGGATATGGATTATGGCGAATTGCGCGTTTATCCAGGCAATTATGACGACTACATGGTAGCGGTCACCGAAGTAAGAGAAAGACTACTGGCTGGCAACGCTAAGAAAAAAGCTCAAATTGCCGAATTACAAACTTTCGTTAGTCGTTTCTCTGCAAACGCCTCTAAAGCTAAACAAGCAACCTCGCGTGCTAAACAACTTGATAAAATTAAACTAGATGAAGTTAAGCCATCGAGTCGTGTTAACCCGTTTATTCGTTTTGACCAAACTAAAAAACTACATCGTTTAGCCTTAGAAGTTGAGAATTTAAGTAAAGGTTATGGTGAAGACCCACTCTTCAAAAATCTTAATTTAATGGTACCCGTGGGCGAACGCATCGCTGTAATCGGCCCGAACGGTATTGGAAAATCGACTTTGCTTAAAACTTTAGTAGGTGATTTAGAGCCAGATACTGGCATAGTCAAATGGTCTGAAAACTCTGAAGTCGGTTATTTTGCCCAAGACCACGCGGATGACTTTGCTGAAGGTGAAACACTGATTGAGTGGATGGGACAATGGCGTAAAGAATCTGATGATGACCAAGCGATACGCGGCACACTCGGACGCTTATTATTCTCTGCTGATGACATTAATAAATCTGTTAAAGTTATCTCAGGTGGTGAGCAAGGCCGTATGTTGTTTGGTAAATTAATCCTGCAAAAAAACAACATTATGGTGATGGACGAACCCACCAACCATCTTGATATGGAATCAATTGAATCACTGAATACTGCACTTGAAAATTACCCAGGTACTTTAATCTTTGTGAGTCATGATAGGGAATTTGTATCGTCTCTAGCAACTCGTATTATTGAATTAACACCCAATGGTATAGTTGACTTTAACGGTAATTATGAAGATTATCTAAACAGCCAAGCGTAAATAAAATATCGACTGAAAAAGTAAATTATCATTTTTAAAATTCTTTAACTGCCTCTTAAATTATTACCGCTATGAAGATTAAACAGTTAGTTGACTTAAAATTTGATAATCGATTTACAAATGAACTGCCGGCCGACCCTGAAACAAATAACAACCGTCGGCAAGTACTAGAAGCCAGCTATTCAAGCGTACAGCCCACAAAAGTATCAAACCCTAAATTAGTCGCTTATGCAAAAGAAGTGGCAGAGCTCTTAGATTTACACCCTAGTGTTTGTGAAACTGCTGAATTTACTCATACCTTTGTAGGCAATCAGTTATTAACAGACATGAAACCCTATGCAACTTGTTACGGTGGCCATCAGTTTGGGCATTGGGCTGGACAATTAGGGGATGGGAGAGCCATTAATTTAGGTGAAATTTTAAATCAAAACAATCAACGCTGGGCTCTACAATTAAAAGGCGCAGGTCCCACACCCTATTCCAGAACTGCTGATGGCTTAGCGGTTTTAAGATCTTCAGTGCGTGAGTTTTTATGCAGTGAAGCCATGCATCATTTAGGCGTACCCACTACTCGGGCTTTAAGTTTAATTAGCACTGGCGAACAGGTTATTAGGGATATGTTTTATAACGGTAACCCCAAAGCGGAACCGGGGGCCGTAGTGTGTCGAGTTGCGCCTTCTTTTACACGCTTTGGACATTTTCAGATTTATACAGCGCGTAGTGACTACAGCTTATTAAAAAAATTTATTGATTACACAATTACCACTGATTTTCCGCACTTAGGTGCACCCTCACCCCAAACCTATAGTGCTTGGTTTACAGAAGTTTGCCAAAAAACCGCAGAAATGATCGTACATTGGCAACGCGTAGGCTTTGTACATGGCGTGATGAATACGGACAACATGTCAATCTTAGGGCTAACGATTGATTACGGCCCGTATGGATGGTTAGAAAATTATGATCCCGGTTGGACACCCAACACCACGGATGCCGAACAAAAACGCTATCGGTTTGGTAATCAACCTCAAATAGCTTTTTGGAATTTAGGTCAACTGGCTAATGCCATTTTTCCCCTGATTAAAAAAGAACAACCCTTACATGATGCCATGGATTGCTACTCTGAAACCTTTGAAAAAGGTTGGCAGAACATGATGGCTAATAAATTGGGGTTACGCACTTTTGACCCCAACACCGACGACGATTTGTGTGCAGAATTATTGCTTATTTTGCAACTAGTCGAAACGGATATGACGCTATTTTATCGACAACTTGCTAAAGTGGACTGTTCTAATGGCCTAAATAATCAGCAACTTGATGACGCCTTACAAACACTTGCCAGCGTTTACTATGTGCCAGAACAAATCACCCCTACTTACCAACAGCGCCTAAAAGAATGGCTGGTAACTTATAGTGCGCGTATTCAAGCTGATCAACGATCACAGTCAGAACGAGTAAAACAAATGAATGCGGTCAATCCACTTTATGTACTCCGAAACTATCTTGCACAATTAGCGATTGATAAAGCCGAACAAGGCGATTATAGCGGCGTACATGAGTTACTAAATGTCTTGCGAAATCCGTATACCGAACAAACCGGTAAAGCACAATTTTCCGAAAAACGCCCCGAGTGGGCAAGACAGCGCGCAGGGTGCTCCATGTTATCCTGCAGTTCTTAATCGCCAAATTATTCTTTAAACTTTTGCCAATCCCCCCAAATAGCGACCGTCACACCGACTGCTTGTAAATTTACAAACAATGTTTTGCCATCTTCTGAAAAAGTTGATCCGGCAAACTCGCTAGACTCAAAGCCTGGCGTAACATTCTTGGCAAAATTAGCGATCTTGCCAGTAGGCGTTAAAATTCTGAGGTAATTTTCTGATACGCCCGTCAAACCTTTATAGTCACTATCTTCGCAAATAAATAACAACTCGCTATTGGGCTTAAAACAAATATTATCGGGCATATCTAATAAATCCCGACTGGGCGATTCAAATACTAGCGTTAATGTGCCTTGAGTTTTATTTTTGTGCTCATAACGCCAAACTTGCCCCGCCACTTGATTACCACCATTGGTAGATACAAAATAAAGTTGGCCATGGGGATGCACATAAGCACCTTCTAAACGGGCAAAGGTAGCCGCCCCTTTTGCTAGCCCTTGTTTATAAACCGCACTATCATCTTGATCTGCAGTAATAGGATCAGGATTATCAATCGTTACCCAAGTCACTTTAAACATTTGGCCTATGCTTAAACCTTTTCTGGTATCAAAAGCCTCTTGATCAATGACTTTTAACATTTGTAAAACACCGCCCTTAGCTAAATGTTTTTTCTGTTTAGGGATAAATCGATAAAAACCGGCCGTATCAGTATCTTCTGTTAAATACACAATGCCGGTGTTTTTATCAACAGCAGCGGCTTCATGCTTAAACCTACCCATGGCTTTTAAGGGTTCTGCTGGCTGCACTCCATTTGCTGTTGCTAATACCTCATAACAATACCCATGTGGTTTAGCATAGCCGCCGGATATAGCGATACCCGCCTTATCTGTTCTAACCCGCTGACCTAAGATAGTTTCTTCACAAGAAATCCAACTATTCCATGGCGTTCTGCCACCCGCACAATTAATCAATGTGCCACTTAAACTCACAAAATCTTTGACCAACTCACGCGTTTTAGGATTAATCACTAACGTGGTTGCGCCACCACCCGCGGTGTCATCATAAGCGTTTGCCCCTATGGCCACGCCTTTTTTAGGTAACCATCCATTGGAAACCTCATGATTACGAATTAAGCGCAATTCATTACCTATCTTAAAACACGCCATACCGTCATGGAGTGGCGGTGTTTTATTTCCATCCGACATGATACTGCCCTGCTTACCAAAGGCTTTATATTGAAAGCCCTCTGGTAAGGCTAAAAAAGTTTCACCTGTATTAAGGGTCGCCATTGGCTTTAGCTCTCCATAACCATAAGCATTCCAAGTATTTTTATCACCCGTTGCTAAGGCTAAAGCTCTACGCTGTAAACCTAAAAATCCCAATGCGCTTGCCGCAGATAATGCGCCAGCTTGCCCTAAAAACTTTCGTCTTGTTATCATAAAAACCTGCTATTAAACATCATAGAATTATCAAACAACTAGATTCAACACATCAAGATTTAACAATAACGCTATTCTAGCAGTCTAAGTGCCTAAATAAGCAATCACTCTACCTTAACTTTAAAATAGCCCGATTGTTTAATACACATAAGTCACTAAAAAACCTCTGACAGCGCCTGTTAATTTAATCTTAAGCTCAATTTTTAGATAAACAACGGCTAACTATGTAGTCATGTCGACTGCCGCATGTTATGTAAGTTTTAAAAAAGCAACTCAGCATCTTAATCCACTACAAACAGCGATTGAATATTGAATTTCTGCGCCTAATACTGCAAATATCAAATTGATTTATGCAGTGGTCGCCGGACATTCTCCTGCTTTAGTAGCGGCAGATGATTTTTTAGGGACTGACACTAATAATTTACTAACGACCTGTAATTCTTTAATGACGGAATGTAAATATTCAGTTGCGTTAGGTAGTTTATAAGCGTGTGTTGATGGATAAACAACTGGACTTACAAATAAAATAATAACTGTGTATGCTTAATTCCCGACTGATGGTAATTGTTTAAACACAATAAGTTCGATAGACGTTGCGATAAGATATTTTTAAACTTTTATCCATAAAAAATGAACCGAAGAAACTAAGTCATCCGGCTTTAATCCAGATAACTGCTGTGCTGATCACTCTGTTTTTACAGTTTAACTAGCTATTTTTTAAATAAGGTCTATTGTACTAGGTGGCGCTGTTTAAATACTAGATAGCATTTCTATCAATTAACCCTTGAGAATAATATGCGTAGAGCTAAAGTATTGTTAGATGTAATGACATTAACCCCAGCCCTAAAAGTACTGGCTTATCATAATATTATTAACTGTTTAACAACTAATCCTTACTATCAAATACCTGATGTGCCTTTATCTGAATTAGCTTTTTTACTAAACACATTTGAAACCTCAATCTTAGCCGCCGCAGACGGTAGTCATACTGCAAAAGCAGAAATGCGAGCTAATGAGTTATTAGTCGATACGGCCTTTAGAAACGAAGCGGCTTATGTACAACGAATTGCCGATGGTGATGAAACTAAAATTCTCAGCAGTGGTTATGGCGCGTCTAAACCGCATTCCGTTCATCAAAAAGCCCAACTTGCGGCCTTAGATGGCCCTAACTCAGGTACTATAAGACTGGTAGGTCAAACTGTCTTAAAAGCTGGTTCTTATGAATGGCAAATGTATCAAGGCGATAACACAAATACT
>CAJADF010000128.1 GCA_903938485.1 uncultured Methylococcaceae bacterium | reverse complement strand
GGTCATTGAGGTTTTTAATAGTAAGCAAAATACCGATAGCCAAGAAGTGGGTACAGAGTTAGTTGATTTAGTGCGCATTTCTCACGGTGTTTATCAAGCGAGTCATGGTTGTTATGATTTAACTACCAAGCCTTTGTTTACGCTATGGGGTTTTCATGGTGATAACCCTGCTATCCCTACCCAAGAAGTGATTGCGAATACTTTGTCTGAAGTGGGTATGGATAAACTTGAAGTGGTTGACGCTACGCATTTACGCAAAAAACAAGCAAATATAAAAGTGGATGTGTCTTCTATTGCGCAGGGTTTTAGTGTGGGCAAAATAAGTCGGCTTTTAGAGCAACAAGGTATCACGGATTATTTAGTAGAAATTGGCGGTGAGTTGCAAACTCGCGGTCATAAACCTGATGAGCAGCCTTGGCGTATTGCTTTAGAAAGACCGTTACCCGGTGAGCAACACATGCAAAAACGCTTAACTATGCCAATAGACACCAACATGTCGGTGATGACTTCGGGTACTTATAATCATTACTTTGAACATCAGGGCAAGCGTTATAGCCATATTATAGATGCCCGCACTGGTTGGCCTATCCAGCATGATTTAGTCTCGGTGACTGTTATTACTCCAGACCCTACTGTGGCGGATGCTTGGGATACTGCTTTATTGTGTTTGGGTCAGGCTGAAGGCTTAAAAGCGGCTAATGATGCCAACATCCCCGCTCTGTTTATTCAGCAACAGGGCACTAATCTAATTGAAACCCGAAGTGCTGCGCTAGTGGCTTTGGATAAAGTCATCATCGAATAATTGTAACTGGAACATAAATAATGTCGTTTAAAACTACTATTTCTAAGGGATTTTCTAATTGGAGTGATTGGACGCTCGCTAATCCAGTTAAAGTGTTAATGCTGGTTGTTTTGTTGACGGGCTTAGCTTTTCAATACACGGCCAATAATTTAAGTATCGATACCGATACCACGGATATGGTGGCGCCTAATGCCCCTTTCCAAAAGAATTTACGCGCTTACGAAAAAGCCTTTTCTCAAGATATTCATACTTTATTATTGGTGGTTGAGTCTGATACACCAGAACTAACTAAAGCCGCTACCAAGCGTTTAAGTCGAATCTTAAGTGCGGATAAAGCTAATTTTGAGACGGTATATGTGCCGTCTGATAATGAGTTCTTTCATAAAAACGGTTTGCTGTATTTAGATAATCCAGAATTGCAAAGTTTGTCTAATCATCTGTCACAAGCGCAATCGTTTATCGGACGTATTTCTCAAGAGCCTAACTTAACGGGTTTCTTTTCTATCTTTAATGATGCGTTAAGCACTGAGAATAAAGATCAAGCCGTGCCTATTGATTTAACGGCCTTGTTAGAAAAAGTCAGTTTGTCTTTGCACAGAAGTATGCAAGGTGACACTAATCTGTTGTCATGGGAAAAGTTAATTGCAGATAAAAAATTAACTGCAGGGCAAGTGGATAAAGGTTTTATTACCGTATCTCCTAAGTTTGATTTTACGCAAATTCGTCCGGCAGAAAATGCAATTAATGCGATACATAAAGCCGTCGCAGAAATTCAACAAGCGGATGTGCCACCCGTTAAGGTGTCTATCACGGGTGAAGCCGGCCTAGAAGACGATGAATTAGTGGGGATGAGTACCGGTACTTTTAATGCCAGTATCTTCTCTATTGTCTTAGTGTTATTTATTTTATTGTTGGCGTATCGGTCCGTTTTATTAACGATTGCGACTTTAATATCTTTAGCCTTAGGTATGGTTTTTTGTGGTGCTTTTGCGGCAGCAGCCGTTAAAGAGCTAAACTTAATATCGGTGGCTTTTGCGGTATCTAATATTGGTTTAGGGGTTGAGTACGCCATTCATTTTTGTTTGCGTTATCAAGATAATCTTCAGCATCATGTGCAAAAAGCCCGCGCTTTACGTAGTACTTTAATCTCAACCAGTCCGTCTTTAATTTTATGTGCTAGCACGACTGCAATTGGTTTGTACGCCTTTGTGCCGACCGATTATAAAGGTGTATCAGAGTTAGGTTTATTAGCCGGGACTAGTTTATTTATCTGTTTGGTGGTGACTTTAACGGTGTTGCCGGCTTTAATTAGATATATTCCTGCTTCACCTGAAAAATTACAACCGGCTACTGCGCATCCTTTCTTAGCGACTTTTGCCGAAAAGATGGCGGCTTTAACGTTACATTTTGCAAAACCAATTTCTATTATCACGGGTTTGTTGGCTGTAGCTTCTGTGGCTTTAGTGTTTAAAGTGCAGGTGGATTTTAATCCGATTAATCTGAGAGATCCCAATACTGAATCGGTCATGGCGTTTAAAGAGCTAACTAAAGATCCTGAAACGACGCCGATGACTTTAACGGTATTAGCGAACAATCCTGAGGAAGCTAAAACCTTACAGAAAAAACTAGGTGAGTTAAAAACAGTCGATAAAACTTTAAGTGTTTTTGATTTTGAACCCACGGATCAAGAAGATAAACTGGCTGTTATTGAAGAAATGGCACTGTTGCTAGGTTCTCAAACTAAAGGCTTTCCACCGTTGACGGTAGATAATGATCCTATCCCTGGTATTCTTAAACTTATTAAGACCATTGATTTGGCATTACCTGAAAAGAAAGAGGCGCGTGAGATAGCTGCGCTTAATGGTTTTAAAGCGGAATTGCAGGGTATTTTGTTAGAGTTGGATAACCGTCAAGAACCTAGCCGTAGGCAGTTTATCGAAAAAACTCAAACCACTTTGTTAGGTACTTTACCCAGTGCGATGAATGAGTTGTTGGGTAGTTTAAAGGCGCAAGAAGTGACTTTGGATGATTTGCCCGCTGATTTTAAAATTAGATGGTTAAGTAAAGAAGGTACTTATCGCATTCAGATTTTCCCTAAAAAGGATTTGATTGATTTAGCTAATCTGCAAGCGTTTATTTCAGATGTGCAGGCGATTGCACCTAATACTACAGATTTACCAGTGATTTATTGGGAGTCTATGAAAGAGGTAGTTTATTCTTTCCAAAAAGCGATTACCATTGCGTTGGTAGTCATTGCCTTGTTGTTATATGGTATTCGTCGTAATTTAACGGATACTGTGTTGGTGATGACGCCGCTAATTTTGGCTGGCTTGTTTACCATGGCCAGTACGGTCATTACTAATACGCCCATCAATTACGCCAATATCATTGCCTTACCGTTGCTCTTGGGTTTGGGGGTTGATAACGGTATACATATGGTAGAAAAGTTACATCACTCTTTATCTGAAGAACAAAATATTTATCAATCCAGCACCGCTAGAGCTATGTTTTATGGGGCGTTAACCACGGCCTCTAGTTTTGGTGGTTTAGCTTTCTCAAGTCATCAAGGTATAGCCAGTATGGGCTTGGTGATTACTATCGGTATCTTTTGGATTATGACCTGTACTTTTGTGGTATTGCCCGCATTAAGTAAAATTGTTTTAAAAGATAGCGTTAAGGCTTAAGCGTTAAACACATATATTATTCATTCATGGTTCCATTGGAACGTTATTAATACAAGGTAAGACATCGTCATGCTAGACCCTCGCTTATTTAGAACTGAACTTGATTTTGTAACAGAACAGTTAGCTCGTCGCTCATTTAATTTTGATGCAGCTGCTTATGTGGAGTTAGAAGCTAAAAGGAAATCAGTACAAGTTAAAACGCAAGAGCTACAAAATGAGAGAAATAGTCGATCTAAAGCCATAGGTCAAGCTAAAGCGAAAGGTGAAGATGTCCAACCTTTATTAGATCAAGTTCAGCACTTGGGTGAGGCTTTAAGTGCAGCTGAAGCAGAACTGACGGCTATTCAAGCGGAGATGGAAGCCGTTATGGAGGCGGTGCCTAATATTTTGGATGTTAGCGTGCCCGACGGTAAATCTGAAGAATTAAATGTGGAGTTATCGCGTTGGGGTGATGTGCCTTCATTTGATTTTGAACCTAAAGATCATGTGGATTTGGGTACGGCTTTAAAAGGTATTGATTTTGAGTTAGGTGTAAAGATTGCGGCGAGTCGCTTTGTGGTATTAACCGGTCCTTTAGCGAGATTACAACGCGCCATTATTCAGTTAATGTTAGATACCCATGTGGCGGATCATGGTTACGAAGAAACCTATGTGCCATTTTTAGTCAACGCAGAAAGTTTGCGGGGTACTGGCCAGTTACCTAAGTTTGAAGCAGATTTGTTTAAAGCCAGTGATGATCCAAAGTTGTATCTGATTCCTACGGCTGAGGTACCTGTCACTAATCGCGTAAGAGACGATATTATTGAAGCGAAAGATTTGCCACTAAAGTATGTGTGTCACAGTCCGTGTTTTAGAAGTGAGGCGGGTGCTTATGGGCGTGATGTAAGAGGTATGATTCGTCAGCATCAATTTGAAAAAGTTGAATTGGTGCAAATCGTAAAACCAGAAGACTCAGAGCAAGCGCATGAAGATTTAACTGCACATGCTGAAAATATCTTAAAGATATTAAATTTACCTTATCGCAAGATGTTGTTGTGTGCGGGAGATACCGGCTTCTCGTCGGCTAAAACCTATGACTTAGAAGTTTGGTTACCAGGGCAGGGCGCTTATCGTGAGATTTCTTCTTGCAGTAATTTTAAAGACTTTCAAGCACGGCGTTTACAAGCGCGCTGGCGTAACCCTGAAACCGGTAAACCTGAATTAGTTCACACTTTAAACGGTTCTGGTTTGGCAGCAGGTAGAACCTTAATTGCAGTGATGGAAAATTATCAAGACGCAGAAGGTAATGTGCGTATTCCTGACGCATTGCTTCCTTATATGGGTGGCTTAACCGTGATTTCTTCTGGAGTTAATCATGCTTAATTTTTTTAAAGCGTTAGTAATATTTTCTGTGTTGAGTGCCGTAACGGCTATAGCTGAAGATACGACACCCCCTATTAATGTGCATAAATCAGCAGAACAAGGCGATAGTAAAGCTCAAGCTAAGTTAGGTGCGATGTATTTATTGGGTACTGAGGTGGATAAGGATGAGCAGCAGGCTTTCGAGTGGTTTTTAAAGTCGGCACAACAGGGTAATTTGGAATCTGAAATGATTGTCGCGGCTATGTATGAGCGTGGCTTAGGTGTTAAGAACGATATAAAACTTGCGACACTATGGTATGAGAAAGCGGCGGCACAGGGTAATACTACGGCATTGGCACTGACGGGCAAGAATGATGTTGCTAAAGGTGGGGTGGCTTTTAATTATCAAACCATGCGCTTAAGTGCGGCAAAACAAATTCCTACTGAATACGCTAAAAAAATCTTACTGACTAAATAATTAACAACATGACAATTACTACTCGATTTGCACCCAGTCCTACCGGTTATCTCCATGTTGGAGGTGCACGTACGGCACTGTTTTCATGGTTATATGCCCGTAAACACGGCGGTCAATTTATTTTACGTATTGAAGATACTGATTTAGAACGTTCAACTCAAGAATCCGTTAACGCAATTCTTGAAGGTATGGAATGGTTAGGTTTGGATTATGATGCGGGACCGTTTTATCAAACTCAACATTTTGAACGTTATAAAGAAATTATTCAGCAGTTGTTAGATCAAGGTGATGCTTATTATTGTTACTGCAGTAAAGATGAGTTAGAGCAATTGCGTACTGAGCAAATGGCTAACAAGGAAAAGCCCAGATACAACGGTAAATGTCGGCATTTAGGCGCTAGAGATGAATCTAGAGAAGCCGTAATACGTTTTAAAAATCCAGTTGAAGGCGCAGTCACTATTCACGATTTAGTGAAGGGCGATATTGTGGTGGGTAATAAAGAATTGGATGACTTGATTATCGCTAGAGCAGATGGCACACCCACTTACAACTTAACGGTTGTGGTAGATGATATGGATATGAAAGTGACCCATGTTATTCGTGGCGATGATCATATTAACAACACACCGAGACAAATTAATATTTTGGCGGCCTTGGGTGCGGAATTGCCTTTGTATGGGCATTTACCGATGATTTTAGGGCCCGATGGTGCGCGTTTATCTAAAAGACATGGCGCTGTAAGTGTTATGCAGTTTAGAGATGAGGGTTATCTGCCCGATGCGTTATTAAATTATTTAGTGCGTTTAGGTTGGTCACATGGTGATCAGGAAATTTTTACCAGTGAAGAAATGATTCAGTATTTTGAGCTAGAAGATGTGAATGTGTCTGCGTCTACTTTTAATATGGAAAAGTTATTGTGGTTGAATCATCAATACATCATGAATTCTGATCCTGCACATGTGGCTAAGCATTTAACTTGGCATATGTCACAGTTGGGTATTGATCTAGTAAAAGGTCCAGATTTAGTCGATGTGGTTAAAGCCCAAAGAGAGCGAAGTAAAACCTTGGTTGAAATGGCAAATGCCAGTGTTTACTTTTATAAAGAATTTGAAGGCTATGATGAAAAAGCGGCTAAAAAGAACTTTAATCCAGAAGCGGCGGATATATTAGCGCAATTGTGGGTTGAATTTGAACAAGCGCCTGTTTGGGACGGTGAAGCCTTACATCAATTGATTGTTGATCTTTCTGAGCGCTTAACGGTAGGGATGGGTAAAGTGGCCCAACCATTAAGAGTTGCAATTTGTGGTTCGGCGGTGTCGCCTGCTATTGATATAACATTAATGTTAATGGGTAAAGAAAAAACTTTAGCCAGAATAGACAGAGCGATAAATTATATTAGAGCGTAAATTGACTTTGACAAATTGGGTATTTCCTGTAGAATACCCGTTCTTTACTGGGGCCATAGCTCAATTGGTAGAGCGCAACACTGGCAGTGTTGAGGTCAGCGGTTCGATTCCGCTTGGCTCCACCAATAATAAGTAAAATTTTTAAATAAATAGCTAGTCCCCATCGTCTAGCGGCCTAGGACACTGCCCTTTCACGGCGGTAACAGGGGTTCGAACCCCCTTGGGGACGCCAACTATTTTACAAATGGCACAGTAGTATTTTTTTCAGCAGTAGTCATTGACTACTCGGCCTGACTAAACCAGT